>JAEZAI010000210.1 GCA_023427825.1 Actinomycetes bacterium | reverse complement strand
CGCTGTCACCGCGGGCCCGAGAGATGGTGATCCTGCGCGCCGCGGCGCTGTGCGGGTCGGACTACGAGTGGGGCCAGCACGTGGGCATCGGCCGCGACGCCGGGTTGTCCGACGACGAGATCCTGGGATGTGCGGTGCCGACCGAGCCCGGCCCCTGGGGCGCCGAGGACCTGGCCGTGCTCACCGCTGCCGAGGAGCTGGTCGACGGCCACCGCATGTCCGACGCCACCTGGGACACGCTGGTCCGGCTGGGCTGGACCGACCAGCAGCTCATCGAGCTGACGATGCTGGCCGGGCACTACGCCATGCTCGCCGGCATGCTGCGCTCGGGCGGCGTGGAGCCCGAGGGTCCCCTGCCGACGATCGGGCACGTGCGGGTCGAGTCGTGAGCACCGGGCGGCTGGCGGGCCGGACCGCAGTGGTCGTCGGCGCCGGCCAGACCCCCGGCGAGACCATCGGCAACGGCCGGGCCGTCGCCCTCACCTTCGCCCGGGAGGGCGCCGCGCTGGTGCTCGTCGACCGTGACGCCACGAGCCTGGCCGAGACGGCGCGGCTGGCCGCGTCCGCCGCCGCCGACGCCGGACACACGCTGGCCGACCCTGTCGAGGTCGTGGTCGACATCGCGTCCGACGAGGGCCCCGACTCCGTCGTCGCCGCGGCGGTCGAGGCCCACGGCGGCTTCGACGTGCTGCACAACAACGTGGGCATCGGGGCCGGCGACGCGCCACCGCACCGCCTCTCGGACGAGGCGTTCGACCGGATCATGGACGTCAACCTTCGCGCCCTGTGGCGCACGTGCCGGGCCGCCGTGCCGGTGCTGCGGGAGCAGGAGCGCAGCGCGATCGTCAACGTGTCGTCGCTGGCCGCGGTCGCCGCCGCCACCACGCTGACCGCCTACAAGCTCTCCAAGGCCGGTGTGAACGCGCTCACGCAGAGCCTGGCGCTGTCCAACGCCCGCTACGGCGTGCGGGCCAACGCCATCATGCCGGGCTTCATCGACACGCCGATGGCGGTCGACGCCGCGGCGACGGCGCTGGACGTCGACCGCGCCGAGTACGCCGCCGGCCGCGCCGCGCTCGTGCCCCTCGGCCGGCAGGGAACTGCGTGGGACGTGGCCAACGCCGCGCTGTTCCTGGCCTCCGACGACGCCGAGTTCGTCACCGGGGTGGTGCTGGCGGTCGACGGCGGTCAGGCCGCCCGCATCGGCTGAGCCCGTCGCCGGCGACGGACTCCGCCCTCTCGCTCCGGCGTACGGAGCGGTCACCGCGTCGGCCATTCCGTACGCAGAGAGGTGGGGCCGTCCGCAGCAGCGGTGCGCCGTACGCAGCAACGGTGGGGCCGTGCGGCGTCAGACCGCCATGGCGGATCGGACCTCGTCCAGCGCGCCCTCTCCGCCCTCGCCCCGGCCGGTGATGCGGCCCGACTCGAGCACGTAGTAGCGGTCGGTCGAGCGCAGCGCGAACCCCACGTGCTGCCCGACTAGCAGCACGGTCAGGTCCCCCCGCTTGGTCAGGTCCACGATCACCTGCTCGATCTCGGCGACGACGTTGGGCTGGATGCCCTCGGTCGGCTCGTCGAGGATCAGCAACCGCGGCTTCGTGAGCAGGGTCCGGGCGATCGCCAGCTGCTGGCGCTGGCCCCCCGACAGCAGGCCCGCCCGCCGGCCGAGCAGGTCGGTGAGCGCCGGGAACGTGTCGAGCACCTCGTCGATCTCGGACCTGGCCGTCGTGACCAGCTGCAGGTTCTCCAGCGTGGTCATCTGGGGGAAGCAGAGCTGGCCCTGCGGGACGTACCCCAGCCCGCGCTTCACACGCTGGTTCGGCTTGGTGCGCGTGACGTCCTCGCCGTCGAGCAGCACCTTGCCGGACCTCACCGGCAGCAGCCCGACGGCGACCCGCAGGAGGGTGGTCTTGCCGGCGCCGTTGTGGCCCATGACCGCGGCGGCGCCGCCCTTGGGGATCGACACGCCGACGTCGAACAGGACCATCGTCCGCCCGTAGCCCGCGGTCACGTCGACCAGCTCGAGCATCGGATCAGCCATCTGCCGCCACCTCCGTCACGGTCCCCAGGTAGACCTCCTGCACCTTCGGGTCGGCCTGGATGTCGGCGACCGTGCCCTCCGCCAGCACCTTGCCGGCGTCCATGACCGTCACGAAGTCGGCGTAGCGCCGCATGAACTCCATGTCGTGCTCGATGACCACGATCGTCCGGTCGCCCTTGATCCGCTGGAGCAGGTCACCGGTCTCCTCGCGCTCCTCGGTGCTCATGCCGGCGACCGTCTCGTCCAGGAACATCACCTGCGCGTCCTGCACGAGGAGCATGCCGACCTCGAGCCACTGCTTCTGGCCGTGGGCCAGGATGCCGGCCGGGCGGTGGGCCAGGGCGGTGAGCCCGATCGTCTCGAGCGCCTCCTCGACCCGCTGCGACACCGTGCGCCGCGCCCGCAGCAGGCTCCGTGCCGTGCGGTGCACGCCGTCGGCGATGTCCAGGTTCTGCAGCACGCTCAGCTGCTCGAACACGGTCGCCGTCTGGAACGTGCGCCCGATGCCGAGTCGCACGATCTTGTGCGACTTCATGTCGAGCAGGTTGTGGTTGCGGAACATGGCCTCGCCGGTGCCCCGCACCAACCCGGTCAGGGCGTCGACCAGGGTGGTCTTGCCGGCGCCGTTCGGCCCGATCAGGAAGTGCAGCCGCCCCTGGAGCAGGGTGACGTCCACGCCGCCGATCGCCTTGAAGCCGTCGAAGTCGACGACCAGGTCTCGCACCTCGAGGTAGTCCTCGCCCCTGAAGGAGACGGTCATGCCACCGCCTCCGCCTCGGCGTTCACCAACTCGATCTCGGTCGGGTCGGTGGAGCGGCGCTCCCAGAGGCCCTTGACCCTGGGCCACAGCGAGGCGATGCCGCCCGGCAGGAAGAGGATGACCACGATGAACAGCGCACCCTGGAAGTACGTCCACTGCGTGGGGAACGACTCCGACAGCGCGGACTGCCCGTAGCCCACCGCGATCGCCCCCAGTGCCGGACCGAGCAGCGAGGCCCGGCCACCCAGGGCGACGCCGGCGATCATCATGATCGACGCCGCGGCGTCCACCTTGGACGGCGAGATGATGCCCGCGATCGGGGCGAACATCGCCCCGCCGACGCTGGCCATGACGGCCGCGACCACGAACGCCACGAGCTTGATGTTGGCGGGGTGGTAGCCCAGGAACCGGATGCGCTCCTCGGCGTCGCGGGTGGCGACGAGGAGCTCGCCGAACCGGCTGCGGTACAGCTGCCAGACGACGACCAGGAACAGGATCACGAGCCCGGCGGCGATCATGTAGAGCGTCTTCTTGGTGCCGGGGTCGTAGAGGTTCTGGCCGAAGAACGTGGTGAACGTGTTCAGGCCGTTGAAGCCGCCGGTCTGCTTGATCGTGGCGATCAGCAACGTCGAGAAGGCCACAGCCAGCGCCTGGGTCAGGATGGCGAAGTACGCGCCCTTCACACGGCGCTTCAGGATGGCGTACCCGAGGATGAACGACACGACCGCCGGCAGGGCGACGATGGCGAAGATCGTGAACGGTCCGCTGCGGAACGGCTCCCACCAGCTCGGCATGGTCGCATCGCCGTACAGGACCATGAAGTCGGGCACCTGGCCCGGGCCGGCGGCCTCGAGCTTCATGTGCATGGCCATGGCGTAGCCGCCGAGGCCGAAGAAGACGCCCTGGCCCATGACGAGCATGCCGCCACGTCCCCAGGCCAGGCCGATGCCGATGGCCGCCATCGCCCAGGCGCAGTACTTGCCGAGGTTGCCCAGGCGGAACGGGGTGAGCGACGCCGGCGCCCACACCAGCAGGACGAGGGCGACGACGGCGATGGCGACGAGCGCTCCGTAGGAGCGGAGCAGCTTGGCGGCCGTGGATCGACCCGGATCGCCGGGCGCCGCCGCGGTGGGGGCGTCGGGTGCGTCGGGGGCCTCCGAGGTCTCGGCGGTGGTCGTCGTCATGCGAGCGACCTCGTCCGGACGGTGAACAGGCCCTGCGGACGGATCTGCAGGAACACCACGACCAGGGCGAAGGTGATCACCTGCGCCATGGACCCGCTGATCCAGTCGGTCAGGTAGGCGGTGACCACGCCGACCACCCACGCGGCGATCACCGTGCCCTTGAGCTGACCGACGCCGCCGGCCACGACGACCAGGAAGGCCGGGATGATGTAGGTGGTGCCGAGCGTGGGGTTGGTGCCCGAGATGAGGGCGATCGCCACGCCGCCCACGCCCGCCAGGCCGGAGCCCAGGAAGAACGTGATGCGGTCGACCTTGCGGGTGGACACCCCCATCGTCTCGGCGAGCTCACGGTTCTGCACGGTCGCCCGGATCTGGCGACCGAACGAGCTGTACTTGAGCACTGCGCTCAACGCGCCCAGCGAGGCGAGGGCGAGCACGATCGTGAAGAGCTGGCGGTGCG
>JAEZAI010000154.1 GCA_023427825.1 Actinomycetes bacterium | reverse complement strand
CCTCCAGGACCGTGCCGTCGGGGCCCACCACCGGGATGCCCGCTCGGGGACCCGACGCCACGGCCGCCGGTACCGAGGGCACCGGTGCAGTCGGGTGCTCGCCCTGACCCGGCTGCGACGGTGCGGTCGCCGCGGTCGGGTCGGGGTCGAGGACCCAGCTCGGGGCGGCAGCCGTCGACGCGGCGCCCTCCGTCGGCGGGACCCCGGCACCTGGGACGGTCGCGACCTCCACGAGATCCGGCGAAGCCGAATCGGTGTCGTCCGACGTGGCGACGTCCGCCACCGTGACCGACCCGACGTTCGCCTCGGCGGCCGCGGCAGTCACCGCGCCGCGGGCCACGACGCCCTTGGGATCGTCGGCCGACCTGACCGTGACGCCGTCGAACCGGTCCGCCACCATCCGCGCCACGATCGGCATGCGCGACGCGTCGCCGCACAGCAGGATCTCGGTGAGCTGGTCCGGTTCGATGCCCGCGGAGCGCACGGTGCGCTCGAACTCGTCCAGGCTGCGGGCGAGCGGGGCCTCGATCAACGACTCGAGCTCCTCGCGGGTCACGAGCAGCGAGTGCCCGGTGCCCGGGACGGCGATCGAGCAGCTGGACGACTCGGACAGGTCCTCCTTCAACGCCCGGAGGTCGCGCCACCAGGTGCGGGCCAGGCCGCGCTCAGCGACCGTCGCCGGGGTGTCGATCGACGGGGCGGCGGCAGGATCGGTCTGCATGACCTGAGCGACGAGGTGGCGGTGCAGCGCGGCGTCGATCGACTCGCCACCGAACGGATCGATGCCGCCCGGCCGGCCGGCCATGGACCAGGACCCGTCGTCGTCGCATGCCAGCACGACGGCGTCGAACGTGCCGCCGCCCAGGTCGTAGACCGCCACGCGGGCCCCGCTCCCACCGGTCGCGGCGTCGTGACCGGCGGCCACCGGCTCCGGCACGAGGCTGATCGAGTCGACGGCGATGCCGATGTGGACGGCGGCGTCCTGCAGCACCCGCTGCGCGGGGATGCCCCAACGGGCCGGGTGCGTCAGCACCACGTGGTCGGGCGGAACGCCACCGGCCTGTCGTGTCGCCTCGGCCAGCGCGGTCCCCAGGACCTTCGCCACGAGCACCGTCACGCTGACGCAGTCACCGGCCACCACGAGCTCGTCGTCGCGGCCGACGTGGCGCTTCGGCGTGCGGATGTACCGGCTCGGGTCGGCCCCACCGCGGTTGACCGCGGCGGTCGCGGCGAGCAGTCCCTCGTCGGGGTCCACGAAGACCCCCGACGGCATCCGCGTGGTCGACGAGAACCGCACCAGCGTCACGTCGGCACCGTTGACGATCGCAGCGGTGGTGGTCGTCGTCCCGAAGTCGATCGCGAGCGCCCACCCGGATCCGTGGGCCTGCCGTCCTGCCGTCATCGTGCACCGTCCATGGTCCGCCGCTCCCTCGTCCAGATCGCCACGACCGCCGCCGTGGTCGTCACTCCGTAGGCCTTCCTCAACGCGTCCAGGCGCCGTTGCGCAGTCCGCAGGCTCATGTGCGCCTGCCGGGCCGCTCGACCGACGGACTCGCCCTCGACGAGCGCGGCGAGCAACAGATCGGTGTCGGTCGTCGTGTCCGCGAGCGGCACCGTCGACAGGACCCTGCCGCCCACCCGTTGGACGTCCGCGAACAGCAGGTCGAGCTGCTCCGCCGCGACGTCGGCGACGAGCGCCGCACCGCCGCCTCGCAGGACCGCCATCGCTGCAGTCGTGGGATCGTCGGTGCACACCAGCGTGCCTTCCAGGTTCCAGGGCTCGTCGGGACAGCCCGACTCGACGACGGACCACCCCGCGGCCTCCGCGCTGCCACGCCACGACGCCACCTCGGCGTCGCGCACCAGCAGCGGCCCGTCGTCCGGTGCGGGGAACGTCATGAGAGGCGGGCCACCGCGCCCGCACGGGTCGACACGCCGAGCTTCGACTTGGCGCTCTTGATGTGCGACTCGGTCGTCGACGCCGCGATGCCCAGCCGCCGGGAGATCATCGGCGTGGTGCACCCGGCCGCCACGAGCTCGAGGACCTGGCGCTCACGGCCGGTCAGGACGCCGTCGCCCTGCACGGGTTGCGCGCCGGCGCGTGCGGCCCATCGCACGAGACCGGCCCCGGTCGCCAGCTCGGCCGCCCGTTCCTTGGCGCCGGGCGACCCGGAGTGCAGGAGGCAGCGGACGACCCCGCGGACGGCGACGTCCCCCCACCGGTCCGCGAGCTCGGCCATGTCACCCTGGTCGCCGGAGGCGAGCGCCGCCGCCTCGGACTCCAGCAGCGGGAAGCCGTCGAGCCCCTCGGCCGGTACTCCCCACCGGACGGACGCCGTGACCGCCGCAGGACCCGACAGCACCGCGGTCACCGGGTCCGCCGCGGGGACGCCGGCGATCGCGGAGGACACGCTGGCGTGCTCGAGGTCGTCGACCGCGAGCGACGCCTCGGCAGCGATCGCGGCCCACAGCGCCGACGGGCCCGTGGTCGGCTCGGCGACGGCGCCGATGGGATCGCGGTCCACCGCGCCCAGGTGGAGCAGCGCACCGGCGCGATCCCGGGCGTGGGACGACAGGATCCCCTCGAGCAGGTTCGTGACCTCCTCCACGGCGTCGACGTCGCCGCACAGGAGGTACCGGCACCAGGCGGATTCGATCCGCGCCACCGTCTCCCAGTTCGTGAACCCGTCGTCGCTGGCGAGTCGTGCGACCGTCGACGCCACCGTCGCCGCCGCGCGGGTGTCGCCGGTGCGGAGGAGCGCCCGGCTGATCAGCAGTCCGACATGGAAGCGCTCCGGGGCCTCGAACACCGAGACGTCGAGCTGACGCAGCTGCTCAGGTTCGCCGCCGGCGGCCACGGCACATGCGACCGCCGCCGCAGCCTCCTCGCTGGTCCCCGCGCAGGCGTCGAGGACCTCCTCGTGCGATGACGCAGGATCGGCGCCGGACCAGACCGCCTCCACGAGCAACCGGCGCCAGACGGGCGAGTCGGGACCTGCGGTCGCGAGCCCCGCGCGCACCGCCTCCCGCGCCGGGTCGCCGGCGCCGGCGAAGCGGTGCACCCTCGCCGCCAGGAGGGCCTGTTCGGGATCGGCCAGGTCGAGGGTCGGCGTCCACCGCTCGGCCGACGCCAGGTCGCCGGCGAGCAGCAGCGCGTCGACCGCGTCCACGACCGTGGCCGGATCCGGCTCCACAGAGGCCGCGAAGTCGAGGTGCGCGGCCCGCTCCTCCGGCGTGGTCGAGCACCCGGCCTCCGCGATCGCCAGCGCCGCGGCCTCGCCGGCACGGCCCGCGGCGGCGAGGTGCCGAGCGGCCTCTGCACGATCGGGCAGCCGGACCGCGAGGTGCTCGTGGATGCGGCGACGCTCCTCGAGCGGCACCCGTTCGAGGGCGGCGCGGGCGAGCGCGGACACCGCCACCACCCGACCCTCGTCATCGATCCTCGCTGCTCCGCAGTCCACGAGTCCGTCGGCCCCCGGTCCCAACAGCTCCGGGGCCACCGGCCGGGCCGCCCCCGCGGCGCCGGCGCGCGCGGGGGGCCCCGCGGCGGGCAGGGGCG
>JAEZAI010000139.1 GCA_023427825.1 Actinomycetes bacterium | reverse complement strand
GAACCAGACGTCGGTGTTCTTGCCGCCCTCCACCTCGGTGGTGCCGGTCTTGCCCGCCGCGGGACGCCGCTGCGGCAGCGAGCCACCCGAGTACGTGCCGCCGGTGACGACCTTCTCCATGCCGATGATCGCCTGGCGGGCCACGTCGACCGGTACCACCTGCTCGTCGCGGGGCGCGGCCTCGAACAGGACCTTGCCGGTCCGGTCCTCGACCTTGGACACGAAGTGGGCGTCGTTGCGACGGCCGTCGTTGGCGATCGTCCCGTACGCCAGCGCCATGTCGAGCGGCTTGACCAGGGCGTCGCAGCCGATGGTGAAGCAGGCGGGCTCGACGTTGTTCGGGTCGAGCGACGACTCGGTGAGACCCAGCTTCACCGCGGTGTCCTTGACCGCGTCGAAGCCGACGGCACCCTGCAACCGCATGAAGGCGCAGTTGTTGGACTGCGCGAGCGCACGGCCCAGGTCGACCATGCCGTGCGACGGGCAGTCGTCGGGATAGGGCCCCGACTCCTTGATGCCCCACAGCTTCTTCATGTTCTCGGGGGCGTAGGCGCCCGACACGGTGCTGTTGATGCTGTAGCCGGCCTCGAGGGCGGCCACGAGCGTGAACACCTTGAACGACGAACCCGACGAGCGCCCGCCGATGGGCGCCGCGGTCTCGACCAGTCCCTTGTCCGGCACCAGCGCCTCGCCCACCACGGCCCGCACGGCGCCCGTCGCCGGCTCGACCGCCGCGAGCGCGACCGCGGTCTCGGGGTTGGCCGCCTTGAGCGGGTTGCTGGCGGCGGCCTCCTCGGCGGCGCGCTGCATGTTGGGGTCGATCGTCGTCGTGATCCGCAGGCCGCCGTTGAAGATCAGGTAGCGGCGCAGCTCCTGCGTGGGGGCCAGCCACGTGGCGTTCAGCAGCTCGTCGCGGACCTTGCGCTCCACGTAGGACAGCGACTGGGTCGTGGTGGCGACCGGTCGGCCGAAGGCCTCGGTGGGCAGCGGGCTGGCGGCGATCATCGTCGCCTCCTGCTCGGTGACCAGACCCTGCTCCTGCATCCGCTTCAGCACGACCAGTCGGCGCTCCTTGGCCACCTTGGGGAAGCGGATGGGGTCGTAGCCGTTCGGGTTCCGGATGAGCGAGGCCAGGATGGCCGCCTCGGCGTAGTTGACCTCGGCCGCAGGCTTGTTGAAGTAGGTGCGGGCACCGGCCTGCATTCCGTAGGCGCCGCGACCCAGGTACACGGTGTTGAGGTACTGCTCCAGCAGCTGGTCCTTGCAGACCTTCTTGGCCACGCCCTCGCACAGCTGCTGCTCCAGCTGCACCGCGAGCGACGCCTCCTTCATCTTGCGGGTGATGTTCCGCTCGTCGCCGACCAGCGAGATCTTCACCAGCTGCTGCGTGATCGTGGAGCCGCCCTGGGAGATCGTGCCGGCGTCGCTGTTGGCCCGGAACGCACGAAGGATCGACTTGGCCGACACGCCGTCGTGCTCGTAGAAGTCCGCGTCCTCGACGGCGAGCACGGTCTTCTGCAGCTCGGGCGAGATCTGGTCGAGCGACACCACGTCGCGGTTCTCGCTCCCGGCGAGCCTGCCGTAGGGGTCGCCGGACTCGGTGACGATCTGCGACGCCTCGGGCAGCGACGGCAGGACGAGCTTGGAGAGCGGCTGGAACGACGCCGCCTCGGGCAGCTTGCCGATCTCGGGGAGGATCGCGGACCCGATCAGCGCCAGCGCGGTCACGCCCAGCACGACGATCGCGAGGAAGCGGAGGAGGAGGCGGGTCGGTCGGCTCATGGCTGCAGCACGCACGTGGGTCGACGGCGCGGCCCAACGGTACCGGCGACCGGCACTGCCACCGGGTCACCGTCCGGGGTGCACGGTGCCCTCACCCGAGCCGGTCCTCAGGGAGCGCCGCGGTGCCGGGGCCGCCCCGGGGCGACGCCGCTGGTGCTGGATCCGGCGCCGTGGCACGGCCGGTCGGCGGGAGGACCCCCGGGTAGCGTGCCGCCGCATGACGCACCCCTTCCGCTTCGGAGTCCAGTACAGCAAGCCCATCGAGGGCACGACGTGGCAGGAGACGGCCCGCCGGACCGAGGAGATGGGGTACTCGACCCTGTTCGTGCCCGACCACTTCGGGGACCAGCTGGCACCGATCGCGGCGCTCTCGGTGGCGGCCGAGGCGACGAGCACGCTCAACGTCGGTGCGCTCGTGTTCGACAACGACTACCGCCATCCCGTCACGCTGGCCACCGAGATGGCCACGCTCGACCTCCTGAGCTCGGGTCGTGTGGAGTTCGGCCTGGGCGCCGGTTGGATGCGCACCGACTACGAGCAGTCGGGCATCGCGTACGACGAGCCGAAGGTCCGCGTCGACCGCTTCGAAGAGGGGCTGGCCGTCATCGAGGGCATGTTCGGCGAGGGCCCGTTCGACTTCGCCGGCGACCACTACACGATCACCGGGCTGAACGGGCTGCCCAAGCCCCACACCCCCGGCAGGCCCAAGCTGCTGATCGGCGGCGGCGGCAAGCGGGTGCTCGGGATCGCGGCCAGGACGGCCGACATCGTCGGCGTGAACCCCAACCTCCGCTCGGGTGAGATCAACGCCGACACCGCGATGGACGCCATGGCC
>JAEZAI010000120.1 GCA_023427825.1 Actinomycetes bacterium | reverse complement strand
GGACGGTCGGTCCGGCGCTGGCGATCGTCGTCGTCCAGCTGATCTGGTTCCCCATGCCGTCCGGCGGCGTGCTGGCCGGCGTGGTGCTCGGCCTGCTCGGCTCGCTCGCGGCGATCGGCCTGGCGCTGGTGTGGCGGGCCAACCGCGTCATCAACTTCGCGCAGGGCGACCTGGGCACCACGCCCGCCACGCTCGCCGTGCTGCTGATCACGCTGTCGGGGCTGCCGTGGCTGCTCGGCATGGCGATCGGCCTCGTCGCGGCCGTGGTGGTGGGGCTGCTCGCGGACATCCTGGTGATCCGCCGCTTCTTCCGCTCGCCACGGCTGATCATGACCGTGGCCACGCTCGGCCTCTCGCAGATCCTGGCGTTCGGCACGCTGGCGCTGCCGCTGCTGTGGGGCGAGGGCCCGGCCATCCGCTCGCTGCCGGCGCCGTTCGAGTGGAGCGCCGAGATCGGCGGCGTGGTCTTCGACGCCAACGACCTGATCGCCGTCATCGTGGCGCCGCTGCTGCTGATCGGGGTGGCGGCGCTGCTGCGCCTGACCGACACCGGCATCGCGGTGCGGGCGTCGGCCGAGAGGGCCGAGCGGGCCGCAGTGCTCGGCATCCCGGTGCGCCGGCTCGAGGCCCAGGTCTGGACGTTGGCGTCGGTCCTGTCGTTCTGCTCGGTCGCCCTGACCGCCGGCGTGGCCAGCCTGCCGACGGGCTTCGGCCTGGGACTCACCGTCCTCCTGCGGGCGCTCGCCGCACTTGTCGTCGGGCGCATGACGCACCTGGTCGCGATCGCCACGACCGCGGTTGCGCTCGGCGTGCTGGAGGCAGGCATCCAGTGGAACACCGGCGAGTCGTGGCTGGTGTCGCCGTTCCTGGCCGCGCTGATCGTGATTAGCCTGCTGCTCGAGCGGCGCAGCACGACGCGGGCGGATTCGGACCTGACGTCGTCCTGGCGGACCACCGGCGACGTGCGTCCCACGCCGTACCGGCTCGCCCGGCTGCCCGAGGTGCGCCTGGCGCGGTGGGTCGTCGTCGTGCTGCTGGTGGCGGTGGCGTTGGGCCTGCCGCATCTGATCGGCACGAACGGCCAGCTCAAGGCCGGCGTGATCGTGGTGTTCGCGACGATCGGCACCTCGATCGTGGTCCTCACCGGTTGGGCGGGCCTGGTGTCGCTCGGCCAGATGGCGTTCGTCGGCGCCGGCGGCGCGGTCGGGGCCTGGGTCATGGTCGAGCAGGGCTGGGACCCGATCGTGGCCATGGTGGTGGCAGGCGTGGTGGGCGCCGTCGTCGCGGTGCTCGTCGGGCTCCCGGCGCTGCGGCTCCGCGGCATGTACCTGGCGATCACCACGCTGGCGCTGTCGCTCGCCGCGTCGGACTGGATCTTCTCCAACAAGATCGCCGACTGGATCCCACGGGGCTCGTTCCCGCGGCCGGCGCTGTTCGGTCGCTTCGAGCTCGACAGCCCCCTTCGGATCTACTACTTCGCCCTCGCCGTGCTGGTGCTCGCCGTGCTGGCGCTGCGCGGCGTCCGCAACAGCCGGACCGGACGGGTCCTGGTGGCGTTGCGCGACAACGAGGGCGGCGCGACCGCCTACGGCATCTCGACCACGCGGGCCAAGCTCACGGCGTTCGCCATCTCCGGCGCCACCGCCGCGATCGCAGGCGTGGTCATGGTGATCAGCCAGGGCGCGTTCCGGGACGTGACCTACGGGCCGTGGGAGTCGGTCGACGTGTTCGTCGCCACCGTGATCGGCGGCCTGGGCACCCTGGGCGGAGCGGTGCTCGGCGCGCTGTTCCAGCGCGGGGCGCAGTGGCTGCTGCCCGCACCGTGGGGCTTCCTCGCCACCGGCGTCGGCGTGCTGGTCGTGCTGCTGTCCATGCCGGACGGCATCGGCGGCCTGGTGTTCCGCATCCGTGACCGCTTCCTGGCCTGGGCGGCCCGCCGCAACGGGGTGTCGTCGCTGGCCATCGACCGGACCCACCAGGACGACGACGTGCTGCGCAAGGCGGCGGCCGCCGTGGCCGGCCAGACCGGTTCGGGCGGACCCGCCGACGGCGGGACCGGTGACGGTCCCGATGACGGCGACGGTCCCGACAGCGACGACCGCAACGAACCGGAGGTGGTCCGGTGAGCGCACCGGTCGACACCGTGACCGAGGCAGAGGGGCCGCGCATCACGCGGGAGGACTTCCGGGAGTCCGTGCGGGGGATCGTGTCGCCGCGCCGCTGGGCGCGCAACGTGGCGCACCCGATCAGGGCGGTGGGGGAGGTCGCCGGCTCCGGCCCGGTGTTCGCGCTGCTCGTCCTCTTCGGTCTGAACTGCGTCGACGAGCTGGACCGCACGGGTTTCGGCATCCTGCTGCCGAACGTGCGGGACGCGTTCGGCATGTCGAACACCGGGATCCTCACGCTGGTGGCGCTGACGCTGCTCGGCGCGTTCCTCATGCAGATGCCGATCGCCATCTGGGCGGACCGCGGCAACCGCGTGGTCATCACGCTGCTCGGCGCGGCCACGTGGGCGGCGTTCTCGATCATGACGGGTCTGTCGACGGCGATCTGGATGCTGATCGTCGCCCGGGCCGGTGCGGGCATCGGCCGTGCGGTCGTCGACCCGACGCATGCGTCGCTGCTGTCGGACTGGTTCGCCGTCGACCGGCGGCCGGCCGTCTTCAGCTTCCACCGGGCCGCGAACGTGCTCGGTCAGTTCCTGGGCCCGCTGCTCGCCGGCGGCATCGCCTACCTGACCGACTGGCGGGTGCCGTTCCTGGTCTTCGCCGTGCCGACGGTGGTGCTGGTGATCGTCGGCACCCGAATGAAGGAGCCCCTCCGGGGCGCGCAGGAGCGCAGGGCCTCCGGCGCGTCGGAGGAGGTCATCGAGACCGAGGAGCCGATCCCGAGCTTCGCCGAGTCCTGGCGCCTGCTCTGGAAGATCGATGTGCTGCGCCGCATCTGGTACGCCGTGCCGTTCCTGGCCGTGTCGCTGATCGGCTTCGTGTCGCTGGCGAGCCTGCTGTACTCGGACGTCTACGACCTCGACGAGCTGCAGCGCGGCTACCTGGCCGCGGTGGTCGAGCCGTTCCAGCTGATCGGTCTGGCGATCGGCGCGCGGCTGGGCACGCGGCTGTTCCTGAAGGACCCGGCGCTCATCTTCCGCCTGTTGCGCTGGGTCAGCTTCACCGCCGCCATCCTGGCCGCCGGGTTCGCCTACGCACCGACCATCGGCCTGGCCGTGGTGTTCAACATCCTGCTCACCGCGGACCTGGCGATCCTGCTCCCCGGCATCCTCGCCACGCTGTCGCTGGCCATCCCGGCTCGCGCACGGGCCGTCGGCTTCTCGGTGGCGTCGTGGTGGGCGATCCCCGGCCTGGCGCTCCTGCCGCTCATCGGCTGGATCGGCGACAACTGGGGCACTCGGCTCGGCATGCTCGTGATGACGCCGATCCTGCTGGTCGGCGGGCTGATGATCTCGTCGGGCGGGTCGGTCATCAAGCGGGACATCGAGGACGTGTGGAAGTCGTCGACGGCCCGGTCCCAGGCCCTGCTCGAGCGGCGCGCCGGCCGGTCCAAGCTGCTGCTCGTCCGCGACCTCAACGTCGGCTACGACGGCCTGCAGGTCCTGTTCGACGTGAACATGGACATCGCAGAGGGCGAGGTGGTGGCGCTGCTCGGCACCAACGGCGCCGGCAAGTCCACGCTGCTGCGGGCGATCACCGGCATCACCGAGGCCGACTTCGGCGCCGTGATCTTCGACGGCCGAGACATCACGCACGCGCCGCCCAACGAGATCGCCGCGCTGGGCGTGGCATCGGTGCCCGGCGGCGCCGGCGTCTTCCCGGGCCTCACCGTGCGCGAGAACCTTCGTTCCGCGGGTTGGCTGGTCCGCAAGGACCGGGCGCTCATGGAGCAGCGCGTGGAGGAGGTGCTCGAGGTCTTCCCGATCCTCCGGGAGCGGCTGGACGAGCCGGCGTCGAACCTGTCCGGCGGCCAGCAGCAGATGCTGGCGCTCGGCATGGCGTTGCTCGCCCGACCCAAGCTCCTGATCATCGACGAGTTGAGCCTGGGCCTCGCCCCGGTCGTGGTGGCCAAGCTCGCCGAGCTGGTCCGGGAGGTGGCCGCCGCCGGCACCACCGTCCTGCTGGTCGAGCAGTCGGTGAACGTCGCGCTCGGCATGGCGAGCACGGCGTACTTCATGGAGCGCGGCAAGGTGCAGTTCTCGGGGCCCGCCGAGGAGCTCCTGGATCGACCCGACCTGCTGCGCGCGGTGTTCCTGTCGGAGTCCGCCCTGCACGGCGACGGCGCCGCGCCCAACGGGACGGCTGCGAGCGACGGGACCGCGAACGGCGGGACGGCGACCGGTGCTGTCG
>JAEZAI010000089.1 GCA_023427825.1 Actinomycetes bacterium | reverse complement strand
TCCTCGCCACGGTCGGCCGGGCGCAGCGCCGGTGCGGACGGGAACGGCGCTGCGGCCGCGCCCAAGGGCGGCCGCTCGAGCCCCACGCACCTCCGAAACCGGCTGCGCAGCGCGGAGCGACTGCTGGCCGAGCTCGGCGAGCAGCACGAGCGCACCAGCGAGGAGCTGCGCGTGGCGGCCGAGACCGGCGACCACGTCCGGCTCGGCGAGCTGGGCGACGAGCTCACCGCGCTCGGCGAACGGCTGGCGACCGCCGAGGAGGAGTGGTTGGAGCTGGCGGCCGAGGTCGAGGAGCGGGGCCTGCAGCTCTAGGGCTCAGGTCGCAGCGATCCGGTCCAGCCAGGCGTCGAGGGCGGTGACGTTCGCGCCCGCGCTCGGCGTGTGGTTGCGCACGGCGTCGCCCAGCGGCGTGCCGTCCGCCGCCAGGTCGACCAGGTCGTAGTCGACCAGGTGCCCGAACCCGCCACGATCGGCGACCGCCTTGAAGTGCTGGGACGCCGCGGCCTCCACCACGCCGTCCTGGTCGCCGTGCACCAGCCACGCCGGCGGATCCGCAGCGTCGAGGTGGGTGGTGGCGGTGACGATCGGCAGCCAGATCGGGTGCGAGATCCACATGCTGGACCAGAAGCGGGCGGTCGGCGTCTCCAGGTCGAGGACGCCGGAGATGCTGATGTAGCCGTCGACCCGGTCGATGCCGGCGAGTTCGGCCCGGCCCGAGTTCCAGGCGGTGCCGATCAGCGCCGCCAGGCCGCCACCCGCCGACTCCCCGCCGACGACCACTTGGGTCGTGTCGAGGCCGTGGGTGGCGCCCTTGGTCCGCACCCAGTCGAGCGCGCGTTCCACGTCGAGCAGCGGCGTCGGGTACATCGCCGTGCCGAGCCGGGGGTTCGACAGGCGGTAGTTCACCACCACGACGTCCCACCCTCGTTCGGTCTGGCGCAGGATCGGCGCGAAGTCCGTGAGGTTCGACTTGGCGCCGCCGGTGAAGCCGCCGCCGTGGATGAACACGATCGTCCCGGTCCGCCGGTCGCCCGGCCGGGTGGGCGGCGGGGTCGTCGTGGGCGGCCCCTGCGGGTCCCGATCGTCGAGGACCTCGGAGCCGGCGTCGCCGGGTCCCGGACCGCCCTCGGGGGCCGTCGTCGACGGTGCGGTGGTGGGCGCTGCCGTGGTGGTCGGGGCGGACGACGCCACGATCCCGGCGGGGTAGATGTCCAGGGTCTGGGAGCCGCCACAGCGCTCGTGGCTCGTGGCGTCGGGACCGCACCCGGTGTCCGGGCCGTAGGCGACGTCCCGGTCCGACGCGGTCACACGACCGGTCGAGCCGGAGGGCAGGAGGTCGCTCCATCGGGGGTCCGCCACGTTCGCCATGCCGCAGGCGCCGGCCAGGAGCGACACCGCCACGGTCGTGGCCGCCACCGCTGCGGTGCGGGCGCGACGCCGGGCGGGGGCGGCGTCGCGGGCGTGGGCGGTGGCCCGGGTCGGGGGCATCGGATCGGCTCCTGGGGGGTGGCAGTGGATTCGTCGCAGGAGGTGTCGCCCCGTTCGAGGTCGACCTTGACCGTTGATCGCAGGCGCGGCGGGTGACCGTCGTCATGGCGACCGGCTGCAGTGCAGGGGACGGTCCTCCGACCGGGGGGTCGCGGCAGATCCCCCCGCCTCGACGGGCGCAGCGGTGGGTTTCGCCGCGCATCCCGGCAGAATGACGCCATGGGTGTCTTCTCTCGATCCTGGTCCCTGTTCAAGGCGTCCTGGAGCGTGCTGCGTCAGGACAAGGAGCTGATCCTCCTGCCGGTCGTGTCCGCGGTGGCCTCGCTGATCTGCGTCGCCCCGTTCTTCGGGCTCGCCTTCCTGACCGCCAACCCGTCCGAGACGGTGACGAGCAGCGGCAACGACTTCACGATGAGCCCGATCGGCTACGTGTTCCTGTTCGTCGCCTACCTCGTCGGTGCGTACGTGACGATCTTCTTCCAGGCCGCGCTGGTGCTCGCCGCCAACGAGCGTCTGAGCGGCGGGTCGCCCACGCTGGGCTGGGCGCTGTCCGCCGCGGCCAGCAACGCCGGGCGGATCCTGCCGTGGGCGTTGATCAGCGCGACGGTCTCGGTGGTGCTGCAGGCGATCCAGCAGCGCGCCGGCATCGTGGGGCGGATCGTGGTCGGTCTGGTCGGGCTGGCGTGGACGCTGGTGACGTTCCTGGTGCTGCCGATCCTGGTGATCGAGCAGGTCGGCGTGAAGGACGCCTTCACCCGGTCCGCCAGCGCGTTCAAGCGCACCTGGGGTGAGAACGTGGTCGGCAACGGCGGCATCGGCCTGGTGATGATGCTGATCACGCTGGCTGCGCTGGCCGTCACCTCTCCCGTGCTGATCATCGGCATCTCGGCGAACAGCGTGCCGGTCATCATCGCCGGCATCGCCGTGATGGCGGTCGCCGTCATCGCCGTCTCGGTGTTCGGGGCCGCCCTGAGCGGCGTCTTCCGCACCGCGCTCTACCGGTTCGCGGTGCTGGGCGAGGAGCCCGCCGGCTTCACCCACGACCAGATCGCGGGCGCCTTCCGCCAGAAGCGCTCCCGCCGGGGCATCACGGCCGCCTGAGCCCGCCGCCACCGGTGTGGGGTGGCTGCTGAACGTCGGATTTCTCCTACTACCATGGGAGAAATTCCACGGCGGGATCGACGTCGTCACCACGACGCCCTCCCGCCCGCTGACGGAGATGCCACGATGAGCAGCGACACCACCACCGAGACCGTCGAAACCGGGACCGGCCCCGAGACCGACGCCGGCGCGGTCGACGACAGCACCGCCGGCACCCAGGTCGTCATGACGGTGTCCGACGACGCCATGGCCACGGTCCTGGGCATCCGGGACCAGGAGGACGACCCCGCCGGGCTCGCGCTCCGGGTCGAGATCACGGGCTCCCGCGGCGCCGAGTTCGCGTACGACCTGTCGTTCGAGGAGCTCACGGCCGCTGCCGACGACGACGTCATCTACGAGGTCGGCGACCTCAAGGTGATGGTCCCCGCCGCCACCGTCGACCGGCTGCGCGGCGCCGAGCTCGACCTGCCCCGGGCGAGCTCGCAGGGCGGTCTGGTGATCCGCAACCCCAACCGTCCCGATCCGCTCGCGGGCATCGACGTCGAGCTCACCGGCGAGCTGCCCGACAAGGTCAACCAGCTCCTGGAGCAGGCGGTCAACCCGGCGCTCGCGTCGCACGGCGGCTTCGCGACCCTGGTCGGCGTGGACGACGACAACAACGTCTACGTGACCATGGGCGGCGGTTGCCAGGGCTGCGCCGCCAGCGCCGCCACCCTCCGCGAGGGCATCCAGCGCTCGATCAAGGAGGCCATCCCGGAGGTGGCCGAGGTGATCGACGCGACCGACCACGCCGCCGGCGAGAACCCCTTCTACTCCTGATCGGGCCGCAGTCGTCCTGACAGGCCCAGCTCTGTCCTACCGGGGACACCCGAACGGGTGTGCCCAGTAGGACAAAGCCAGCTGGTAGGACAGAGCCAGCCGGTAGGACAGAGCCGCCCGATAGGACAGCGCCAGCCGATTCAGACCGTGCGGTCGGCGGAGCGGACCCAGGCGATCGCCTCGTCCACGATGCCGTCGGCGTCGAGGCCCAGCCGGGCCAGGATCGCGTCGGGCTTGCCCTGCGCCAGGAACACCGACGGCACGCCGAGCACCCGGACCTGCGGACCGCCGACCGGCGCCAGCTTGGACAGCGCGTCCGCGATGGCTGCGCCGATGCCGCCGTCGCGGAGCCCGTCCTCGACCGTGATCACCAGGCGGTGGGACGCGGCGTCGGCCAGCATCTCGGGGTCGAGCGGCTTGACCACGCGCGGGTCCCACACGGTGACCTCGTGGCCGTCGGCCGCCAGCTTGTCGGCGGCGTCGCGCGCCGCGGCCAGCATCTTGCCGACGCCGATCAGACAGATCTCACGGCCGGCCCGCAGGCGGCGAGCCCGGAGGCCCTTGCCGGTGACGCCCAGCTCGGGGTCGTCCGCGTCGGGCGGCATGGTCTTGGGGAAGCGGATGGCGGCAGGCCCGGTGGTGCACTGGTCCAGCGCGTCGTGGAGCATCTGAGCGATCTCGGCCGAGCCGGACGGGGCGAAGATCGTCATGTCGGGCACCTTGGACAGGAGCACCATGTCCAGGACGCCGTGGTGGCTCGGGCCGTCGTCGCCGGTGATGCCGGCACGGTCGAGCACGAACACGACCGGCTGCCCGTGCAGGCCGACGTCGAGGTTCACCTGGTCGATCGCCCGGGTCAGGAACGTGGAGTAGACCGCGACGACCGGTCGCAGGCCGCCCATCGCCATGCCGGCCGCGGCCGTGACCGCGTGCTGCTCGGCGATGCCGACGTCGAACACCCGGTCGGGGAAGCGGGCCGCCACCGGCAGCAGGCCGGTGGAGTCGGGCATGGCCGCCGTGATGGCCACGAGCTCGGGCCGGGCCTCGGCCTCGGCGAGCAGCGCGTCGGAGAACGCCGCGGTGTACGACCCGTCCTTGCGCGCCGGGCCGACGTCGTGCATGTGCTTGATCTCGTCCTCCTCGGCGGGCCCGTAGCCGAGGCCCTTCCGGGTGAGGACGTGGACGACGACCGGCTCGTCGAGGTCCTTGGCGGCGCGCAGCGCGGTCTCGACCGCGGTCAGGTCGTGGCCGTCGTAGGGGCCGAGGTAGTGGACGCCGAGCTGCTCGAAGAACGCGGGCGGCTCGAACATCTCGCGGATGGCGGCCTTGGCGCCGTCCACGCCGCGCTCCAGGTAGCCGCCGACGAGCGGCACCTCCTGGATCAGCTTCTCCATGCGGGCACGGTTGCGGAGGTAGGTGGACGACGCCCGGAACCGGGAGAGGCTCTCGCTCAGCCGCGACGCCGTGGGGGCGTACGAGCGGCCGTTGTCGTTGAGGATGATGATCGCCTTGCGCCCGGAGTGGCCGAGGTTGTTGAGGCCCTCGTAGGCCATGCCGCCGGTGAGCGCGCCGTCGCCGATCACGGCCACGACCTCGCGGTCGTCCTCGCCCCGGAGGTGCAGCGCGGTGGACAGGCCGTGGGCGTAGGACACCGCAGTCGACGCGTGGCTGTTCTCGACCCAGTCGTGGTCGGACTCGAGCCGGCTCGGGTAGCCGGACAGGCCGCCCTCCTCGCGCAGCGTGTCGAAGTCGCGCCGGCGTCCGGTGAGGAGCTTGTGCACGTAGGCCTGGTGGCCGGTGTCCCACAGGATGATGTCGTGCGGGCTGCGGAACACGCGATGGATCGCGAGCGTGATCTCGACGGCGCCCAGGTTGGAGCCCAGGTGGCCGCTGCCCCGGGCGTTCACCGTGTCGACGATGAACTCCCGGATCTCACCGGCGAGCTGGCGGAGCTGCGACTCGTCGAGCTCCGCGAGGTCCGCCGGCGAGCTGATCGTGTCCAGGATGGTCTGGTGGTGTTCGTCCATCGGTGCGTCCACGCTACCCCGGGCCTCCGGGGGCGTCAGGCTCCACCCCACCGGGTGCGGGGGGTTCCACCCGACCTGACCGGCGGCCGCCGAGGCCGCCCCGGGCGAAGCTGGGAGCGCCGGCCAGGCTGGCGGCGACGAAGATCAGGTACACGAGGAGGCCGAGCCCGATCGCCCTGGAATCGCTGACCCCCAGGGCCCCGAAGAACAGCACGAAGGCGGCCTCGCGCACCCCCAGCCCACCCAGGGCCAGCGGGAAGTTCTGGAGCACGGCCGTGGGCGGGAAGAACGCCATCGCCGCGAGCAGGTCGACCTCGTCGATCTGGAGCGCCTTCGCCGCGCACCACACGCTGACGCACTGCAGGAACTGGAACCCGACGCCCGCGACCAGCACCTTCATGGCCTGCACGGGCCGACCTCGGAACGCCACGATCCCCAGGTGCACGGCGCCGAGGTAGCGGCGCCAGCCGGCCCGGCCGACCAGGCGCCCCGCTCCCCTCGGGTGCCCGGCCACCCAGAGGATGGCGATGAGCGCGACCAGCGTGAGCACGTCGGTCACCACGGCCACGGTGGTGGCGGCGCCGAGCGACCGGTAGGCCGGCACCGCGGCCAGGCCGATCGCGGACAGGAGCGGCAGGACCAGCCAACCGGTCAGCCGCTCCAGGCTCGTGGCGGCGAACGAGTCCGCGTAGTCGCCCACGTCGTTGCCCTGGCGCAGCACGCGCACCACGTCGCCGCCGAACGACGTGGGCAGCGCGTTCGACACGAACTCCCCGGCGAGCAGGTGGCCGAAGAGGCGGCGGAACGCGAGGGGGATGCCGAGGGTGTCCGACACCGCGGACCACCGGACGTTCTGCAGCACGTAGGCCACCAGGTGGACGCCGACCGCCGCAGCGATCCACCACCACGTCGCCGCGGTCGGGCTGGGGAACAGCTCGTCGAGCGAGACCTCGGGCAGCCGCCAGAACAGGATGCCCAGGAAGGCCAGGCTGACGCCGATGCGCAGCGCGATCCGCCACCACTCGTTGCGGGGCAGCTCGGGCGGGTGCTCGGGATCGCCGATCTCCGTGCGTTCGATCTCCCGGAGCGCTGCGATGCGCTCGTCGGAGAGCGGCCCCTGGTCGGAGGGGTGCGTGCCGGCGTCCATGACCCGATCCACGGTACCGGGGGTACCCTCGCCGCAACGGTGGGCGACGCCACCCCGGCGGGAGCTCGGCCCAGGGGGAACGACCATGTCGATCGACGAGAGATCCGAGGACGCGGCGGGAGCGGGTCCCGGGCCGGCGCGCGCGGTCCCCGAGATCGGCTTCATGACCGACGTCTCGACCGTCGCGACGTTGCGCTCCGTGCCGATCGCGACGGCGCCCGACGATCCTGCGGACGGCGTCGAGCTGGCGATCGCGGAGGCGGGCGTCGGCGGTCGTCCGTTGCTGCTCGTCCACGGTTTCACCGGCGCCAAGGAGGACTTCCGCGACGTCATCGGGCCGCTCGCGGAGGCCGGTCACTGGGTCGTCGCCCCCGACCTCCGAGGCCACGGCGCCAGCTCCCATCCTGCCGGCGAGGATGCCTACGGGTTGGGGCGCTTCGCCGCCGACGTCCTGGGCCTGCTCGACGCGCTCGGTTGGGAGCGCTTCGACCTCCTCGGCCACTCGATGGGCGGCATGATCGCCCAGCTCGTGGCCCTCGCCCGCCCCGAGTCCATCGAGCGCCTGGTCCTCATGGACACCGGCACCGGCGGGTTCGACGGGACCGGGGGGGCGGACGCCGCTGCGGCCGAGGCCGCCGCAGCCGAGAACGCCGAGCTCATGCGCCTGGGCATCGAGCTGTGCCGGGCCGAGGGGCTGGCCGCGGTCGCAGCGGTGCTCGACATGGGGGAGCGCCCGCTCGAGACGCCGGCGCACGCCGCCATGTCGGCACGACCCGGATGGAAGGAGTGGGAGGCGCAGAAGTTCGTCACCAGCTCTCCCGACATGTGGTGCGCCATGGTCGACGAGTTCCTGACCACCGAGGACCGCATGGCGTCGCTGGGCGACCTGCCCATGCCGGTGCTGGTGCTGGTGGGGGAGCAGGACCGACCATTCCGCGCGGTGTCGGCCCGGATGGCCGAGGTGATCCCCGACGCCCGCCTGGTCGTCGTCGCCGACGCGGGGCACAGCCCCCAGTTCGAGAACCCGCAGGCGTGGTACGCCGCAGTGTCGGAGTTCCTGGCCTGATCTGGGCCGGGCCTGATCGTGGACCCGGCCTGATCTCGTACCGGGGCTGACGGACTGCCCGGGCCGGCGCGTCGCTAGTGGGTCTTCTCCATGAAGCGGTCGACGTCGACGACCACCCGCGTGACCTTGCCCGCGGCGACCAGGCTCCGCTCGTCGCGGGCCGAGACGTGGAACACCAACCGGCGTCCCTCGACCTTCTCCAGGTTGGCCTCGGCACGGACCACGCCGCCGATCGGCGTCGGGCTGATGTGCTCCATCTGGACCCGCATGCTCACGGTGGACAGGCCGTCGCCGAGGTGGCCGTCCACGGCGCGGATCGTGGCTTCCTCGAGCAGCGCGATCACCCGGGGCGTGGAGAGCACGGGAACGTCGCCGGTGTGCATGGCGACGGCCGTGTCGGCGTCGGAGACGGTCATGTCGATGACGGCCGACAGGCCGGTGCGGAGGGACACGGTGGATACGATAAGCACTTCCCCGATCGGCCCCCAATCCCCGGCCGAGCCCCGGGCCGGTGGACGAGATCGCTGGCGACCTGCCCTCGACCGGGCGGGACGGTCCCGACGGGGCATGCTGGTGGGTCCCGGCGGCCGGTCGTCGCCGGTCACGACAGGAGATCACCCTTGCCCGGCGACGACGCACTGATCGACGAGTCCACCATCCAGCGGGTCATCGGCGCGGGCCTGTCCCGCGGCGCCGACTTCGCCGAGGTCTTCGTGGAGGACAAGCGTTCGTCGTCGGCCGTGCTCGACGACGGGCGGGTCGAGGAGCTCACCTCGGGTCGCGACCGCGGCGCCGGGATCCGGGTCGTCGTGGGCGACTCCACGGGCTTCGCGCACACCTCCGACCTGTCCGAGGCCGGCCTGATCGCCGCGGCGGAGGCGGCCGCAGCTGCGTCCCGCAGCGCCGGCGAGGGCACCCGGGTCGTCGACCTGGACCGGGTCGACGCGCCCGCGCCCAACGTGGTCGCCATCCTCCCGGGTGACGTCCCGAAGGCTCGCAAGGTGGAGCTGCTGCTGACGGCGGACGAGGCGGCGCGGTCAGCCGGCGGTGCGATCACGCAGGTGTCCGCCCGCTACGCGGACAGCCGACGGCGGATCCTGGTCGCCAACAGCGACGGCACCCTCGCGTCGGACGACCAGGTGAAGTCGCTGTTCTCGGTGAGCTGCGTGGCCAGCGGCGACACCGGCATGCAGACCGGCCGCGAATCGGTCGGCCACACGGTCGGCTTCGAGCTGTTCGATCGCTACGACGTCGCCGAGCTGGCGCAGCGCGCCGCCCAGCGGGCGCTCACCAAGCTGGCGGCCCGACCGGCGCCGTCGGGCGAGATGACGGTGGTCATCGGACCGGGCGGCGGCGGCGTGATGTTCCACGAGGCCTGCGGCCACGGGCTCGAGGCCGACCTCGTCGGCAAGGGCGCGTCGGTCTTCGCCGGCCGCATCGGCGAGCAGGTCGCCTCGCCGCTCGTGACGCTCGTCGACGACGGCACGATGGGCGGCGAGTGGGGTTGCTTCGCGATCGACGACGAGGGTCGACCGGCGCAGCGCAACGTGCTCATCCAGGACGGCGTGCTGGTGGACTACATGTGGGACGGGCTGCGGGCCCGCAAGGAGGGTCGCCCCTCCAGCGGCAACGGCCGTCGCCAGAGCTACCAGCACCTCCCGATGGTGCGGATGACCAACACCTACCTGCTCGGGGGCACCTCGACGCCCGACGAGATCGTGGCCGACACGCCGTCGGGCGTGTACGTCGCCCACCTCGGCGGCGGCCAGGTCAACACCGCCACCGGCGACTTCGTGTTCGGAATGACCGAGGCCTACCTGATCGAGGACGGCCGCATCACCGAGCCGCTGCGCGAGGGCAACCTGATCGGCAACGGGCCTGCGGTGCTCGCCGACATCGACGCCGTCGGCGACGACTTCGCCATGGGCGCGCCGGGCACCTGCGGCAAGGACGGCCAGGGCGTTCCGGTCGGCGACGGCGTCCCGACGCTGCGGGCGCACGGTCTCACGATCGGCGGCACCGCCGCCTGACCGTCGCGGCGCTCGCTCGAGCGCCACTCGTGTTCCGTGATGCTTTTCCGGGCCAAATGCCCCGGAAAAGCAT
>JAEZAI010000614.1 GCA_023427825.1 Actinomycetes bacterium | reverse complement strand
GGCGCACCCCCGAGTACCTGGGCAAGAAGATCCAGGCCGCCGAGATGAAGCTCGTCGTCCTCTACATCGTCGCCATGCCGGTGGCGGTCCTGGTGTTCGCCGCCATCAGCGTGGTGCTCCCCTCGGCACTCACGTCGCTGGCCAACCCCGGTCCGCACGGGTTGTCCGAGGTGCTCTACAACTTCGCCTCGGCGGGCAACAACAACGGCTCGGCGTTCGCCGGCATGAGCACCGGCACCGACTGGTACACGATCACCCAGGGCGTGGCGATGCTGATCGGCCGGTTCCTGCTGATCATCCCTGCCCTCGCCATCGGCGGCTCGCTCGTCCGCAAGAACAAGGTGCCGGTCACGGTGGGCACGTTCCCCACGGACTCGCCGCTGTTCTTCGGCCTGCTGACCGGCGTGATCGTCATCGTCGCCGGCCTCACGTTCTTCCCCGCCCTGGCGCTCGGCCCGATCGTCGAACAGCTCGGTCTGTCGTGACCACGCCACCCCCCACCCGCTGCGCCCCGATCCCTCGGAGGACCACATGACGCTCACCGAGGACGCCCCCGTCCCCGCTCCGGAACCGACCGACGTCGACGAGCCCACCACCCCCAAGCGGTCGGTGTTCGATTCCGCCATCCTCGGCCCGGCCGTCGTCGACAGCTTCAAGAAGCTGAACCCGAGGGCCATGGCCCGGAACCCGGTCATGTTCATCGTCGAGGTCGGCGCGGTGCTGACCACCGTCCTGTGCATCACCGACTGGGCCGACAGCAGCGGGCAGCAGAACGTGTTCGCCCTGCTGGTCGCGCTGTGGCTGTGGGCGACGGTCCTGTTCGCCAACTTCGCCGAGGCCATGGCCGAGGGACGGGGCAAGGCGCAGGCCGCGACCCTCCGCCGCACCCGCGCCGAGACCGCGGCGAGGGTCCGGCTCGCCGACGGCACGACCGACGAGCGTCCGTCCACCGAGCTGCAAGTGGGCGACGAGTGCGTGGTCGCCGCCGGCGAGGTCATCCCCGGCGACGGCGACGTGGTCGAGGGCATCGCGACGGTCGACGAGTCGGCCATCACCGGCGAGTCCGCCCCCGTGATCCGTGAGTCGGGTGGCGATCGCTCGGCCGTCACCGGCGGCACCCGCGTGCTGTCCGACGAGATCGTCGTGCGCATCACGGCCAGGCCGGGGGAGACGTTCCTGGACCGGATGATCGCCCTGGTCGAGGGCGCGGACCGCCAGAAGACGCCCAACGAGATCGCGCTGTCGATCCTGCTGGCCGGCCTCACGATCATCTTCCTGCTCGCCGTGGTGACGCTGCAGCCGTTCGCCGTCTACAGCGGCGCCCGCCAGAGCATCGTCGTGCTCACCGCACTGCTCGTCTGCCTGATCCCCACGACGATCGGCGGGTTGCTGTCGGCCATCGGCATCGCAGGCATGGACCGGCTGGTGCAGCGCAACGTGCTCGCCATGTCGGGCCGCGCGGTCGAGGCGGCCGGGGACGTGAGCACCCTGCTGCTCGACAAGACCGGCACGATCACCTTCGGGTCCCGGCAGGCCGCCGAGTTCCTGCCGGTCCACGGGGTGACCGAGGAGGAGGTGGCCGAGGCCGCGCTGGCCTCGTCGCTCGCTGACGAGACGCCCGAGGGGCGGTCGATCGTCGACCTGGCGATCCGCAGGTTCGGCCTCACGCCCCCCGACCCCGCCGGCGCGGACCTCGTCCCTTTCACCGCCCAGACCCGCATGTCGGGCATGGACTTCCCCACGGCCGGCCCCGGCCGACCCGGCCGCGTCGTTCGCAAGGGCGCGGGCGATGCGGTGCGGCGCTGGGTCGAGGCCGAGGGCGGTCAGCCACCGATGGAGCTCGGCGCAATCGTCGAGAGCGTGTCGTCCGACGGGGCCACGCCGCTCGTCGTCGTCGACCGCGTCGGCGACCAGCCGCCGCGGGTGCTCGGCGTCATCCGCCTGAAGGACACGGTGAAGCCCGGCATGCTCGAGCGCTTCGCCGAGCTGCGGTCCATGGGCATCCGCACGGTGATGATCACCGGCGACAACCCGCTGACCGCTGCGGCGATCGCCGAGGAGGCCGGTGTGGACGGGTTCCTGGCCGAGGCCACGCCCGAGGACAAGATGGCGCTCATCAAGGCCGAGCAGGCCGGCGGGAACCTGGTCGCCATGACCGGCGACGGCACCAACGACGCGCCGGCGCTCGCCCAGGCCGACGTGGGCGTGGCCATGAACACCGGGACCCAGGCCGCCAAGGAGGCCGGGAACATGGTCGACCTCGACTCGGACCCGACCAAGCTCATCGACGTCGTCGAGATCGGCAAGCAGCTCCTCATCACCCGGGGCGCGTTGACGACGTTCTCGATCTCCAACGACGTGGCGAAGTACTTCGCCATCATCCCGGCCATGTTCGCCGGCGTGTTCCCGGCGCTCGACCGGCTCAACGTCATGGGTCTGAGCTCGCCCCGCTCGGCGATCCTCTCGGCCGTCATCTTCAACGCGCTGATCATCGTGGCGCTCGTTCCGCTCGCCCTGCGGGGTGTGCGGTTCCGGGCGGAAGCCGCGTCCGCGGTCCTGCGCCGCAACCTCCTGATCTACGGGCTCGGCGGGCTCATCACGCCGTTCGTGTTCATCAAGCTCATCGACGTCGTCCTCACGGCCCTGGGGGTCAAGTGATGGTCCAGCAGTTCCGCTCCTTCCTCCGCCAGTGCGCCCCCGCGGTCGTCGTGCTGCTGGCGTTCACCGTCGTGTGCGGCCTGGCCTACCCGCTGCTCGTCACCGGCGTGGCCGAGGCGGCGTTCCACGACAAGGCCGAGGGCTCGCTCGTGAAGGACGGCGACACCGTGATCGGCTCGTCGCTCCTCGGCCAGGGCTTCAGCGCCCCCGAGTACTTCCATCCCCGACCTTCTGCGGCCGGCGCCGGCTACGACGGCGCGGCGTCCAGCGGCTCGAACCTGGGTCCGACGAACCCCGTCTACCTGGCGATGGTCGCCGAGCGGGTCGCGGCGTACCGGGAGGAGAACGGGCTGCCGCCCGAGGTCCGCGTCCCGGCCGACGCGGTCCAGGCCTCCGGTTCCGGCCTGGACCCGCAGATCTCGATCGAGAACGCCCGGCTCCAGGCGCCGCGGGTGGCGGAGCAGCGCGGCATGGCCCTGGACGACGTGCTCGACCTGGTCGACGCGCACACCGACCAGCGACCGCTCGGCATCCTCGGCGACCCGGGGGTGAACGTGCTGGAGCTCAACCTGGCGCTCGATCGGGCAGGCTGACGGGGTGGACGGTTCGCCGACGACGGCTCGGGGCGCGCTCAGGGTGTACCTGGGCGCGGCGCCCGGCGTCGGCAAGACCTACGCCATGCTCGACGAGGGCCGGCGCCGTCAGGCCCGTGGCACCGACGTGGTCGTCGGGCTGGTCGAGACCCACGGCCGCGCCAGCACCGCGGCGCTGCTCGACGGCCTGGAGCTGCTCCCTCGGCGACTCCTGACCCACCGCGGCGCCACGATCGAGGAGCTCGACGTGGACGCGGTGCTCGAGCGCCGGCCCGAGATCGTGCTGGTGGACGAGCTCGCGCACACCAACGCGCCCGGCTCGCGGCACCACAAGCGGTGGGAGGACATCGACGAGCTGCTCGCCGCCGGCATCGACGTGGTGTCGACCGTGAACATCCAGCACCT
>JAEZAI010000521.1 GCA_023427825.1 Actinomycetes bacterium | reverse complement strand
CCAGGACGTCGTCGCGCACCTCACGACGGCGAACCAGCTCTGGACGTTCTCGATCGGCCAGGGCCTCGAGGGCGAGCCGAGCCGCTTCCTGGTCGACTTCGACCCGGTGGCGACGCCCGCCGCGCTGGTCGACGCCGCGCGCTCCCAGTCGCCCGCCCAGACGTTCGACGAGTTCGTCGCCACCGGCGACGCGCTGACCGAGGTGCTGTCGCAGGTCGACGGCGACGCGTGGGACCTCTCCGCCGAGGCGCCGCCCGGCCACCTGCCCATCCGGGCCGTCGTCCTGCACGCCCTGTGGGACGCGTGGACCCACGAACGCGACGTCGCCTTCCCACTGGGGCTGCCGGTGACGCTCGAACCCGACGAGATCACCGGATCGCTCGTCTACGCCGCGGCGCTCGGCCCGACCTTCCTCGCGCTCCAGGGCTCGACCCGGGAGGGCACGCTCGAGGTGGCGGCGACGGATCCCGACGTGCGGTTCACGATCGAGCTCGGGCCGACGGTCCGGGTCGTGAGCGGTGCCGCGCCCTCTGGCACGCCGGTGCTGGCGGGCGACGCGGTCGCGCTGGTCGAGGGGCTGAGCTTCCGGGCGCCCATGCCGGTCGAGCTGCCCGACGACGAACGATGGCTCCTCGGCAGCCTGGGCACGGTGTTCGACGACCCGGTGATCGGCGCGTGACGTCCGACCAACGATCCGCACCCTGAACGAGCCCGCCCGGCACGGTGGCCCTGCGGGTGACCGAGTAGCATCCCGCCATGGCGCCCTCCGATGATCCCTCCGGCCTGCGAGACACGATCGGCGACCCCACGGACCGCTTCGGTTCACTCGGTCTCACGTTCGACGACGTGTGCCTGGTCCCCGGTCCCTCCGACGTCATCCCCGCGGACGTCGACACCTCCACCCGCCTGACCGGTTCCATCGAGCTCGGCATCCCCCTGATGTCCGCGGCCATGGACACGGTGACCGAGGCCCGGCTCGCCATCGCCATCGCCCGCGAGGGCGGCATGGGCGTGATCCACCGCAACCTGTCCATCGAGGACCAGGTCACCGAGGTGGACAAGGTCAAGCGCTCGGAATCGGGGATGATCGTCGACCCGGTCACGCTGGGACGCGACCACCTGGTCGCCGACGCCCTCGACCTGATGGCCAAGTACCACATCAGCGGCGTGCCGATCGTGGACGACGAGCACCACCTGGTCGGCATCCTGACCAACCGCGACCTGCGCTTCGAGGACGACCCCCGCAAGCGGGTCGACGAGGTCATGACGTCCGACGGGCTGGTCACCGCGCCGCAGGGCACCACGCTCGAGGAGGCCCAGCAGATCCTGGGCCGGCACCGGATCGAGAAGCTGCCGGTGGTCGACGACGAGGGACGCCTGACCGGCCTCATCACGGTCAAGGACATCAACAAGAAGCTGAAGTACCCCAACGCCACCAAGGACTCCCAGGGCCGCCTGCGCTGCGCGGCCGCGGTCGGCGTGGGCGACGACGCCCTCGAGCGGGCGCAGGCGCTGGTCGGCGCCGGCGTGGACCTGCTCGTGGTCGACACCGCGCACGGCCACTCGGCCGGCGTGCTCGAGGTCGTCCGCAAGGTGAAGGCCAACCTGAGCGTGGACGTGGTGGCGGGCAACATCGCCACCGGCGCCGCCGCCGCGGCCCTCATCGACGCCGGCGCCGACGCGGTGAAGGTCGGCGTGGGGCCTGGCTCGATCTGCACCACACGCATCGTCGCCGGCGTGGGCGTCCCGCAGCGCACCGCCGGCCAGGAGTGCGCTCGGGTCGCCGCGCCGCACGGCGTGGGCGTGATCGCCGACGGCGGCGTCCGCTACTCGGGCGACATCGCCAAGGCGATCGCCGCCGGCGCCGACATCGTGATGGTCGGCAGCCTGCTCGCCGGCGTGGACGAGACCCCGGGCGAGATCGTGCTGTCGCAGGGCGAGCGCTACAAGGCGTACCGGGGCATGGGCTCGCTCGGCGCCATGAACGCCCGGTCGTTCTCAAAGGACCGGTACTTCCAGGGCGAGGTCGAGACCACCGAGAAGGTCGTGCCCGAGGGCGTCGAGGGGCGGGTGCCCTACAAGGGCCCGGCGCAGAAGATCCTCTACCAGCTGGTGGGCGGACTGCGCTCGGCCATGGGCTACTGCGGCACCCACACGATCGCCGAGATGCAGCAGCAGGCCCAGTTCGTGCGCATGAGCCCGGCCGGCCTGCGCGAGGCCCACCCGCACGACGTCACGATCACAGCCGAGGCCCCCAACTACTGGATGTGATCGCTCCGGGGACGGGCACTGCTGTGGTCCGCTGCGCAGATGGGCACTCCGTCGGTCCGCTGACCTCCGCTCCGCCATCGGCGAATCGGCCGGCCTCGGTGGACGCGGCTCCGCTCCGCAACGCTCCCCGCCGCAGCACCCATCCCCGAGTCACACCACTTCGTCGGTCTCGCCCGGGAGGCGGAAGCCGGGCGGGACGTCGCGGGCCGGGTCCAAGTCGATCAGCGTGCCCGGATCGGTGCCCGTGAGTCGGGCGAGCAGCTGGCGCAGCATCGCCGCCGTCGCACCCCACACCGTGTCGCCCTCGAGGTCGAAGAAGTAGATCGGGCGGGACGTCGGGCCCTCGCCCCAGCGCTCCTCCCGGAACACGCCGTCGGCGGTGAGCTCGGACAGCGGGACGTGCAGGACGCGGTCGACCTCGGCGTCGTTCGGACGGAGCTCGGGCACCCGGGACACCAGGCCGACGACCGGGACGATGTACGCCCGGCGGGTCACGGTGGTGAGGTGGTCGAGCTCGCCGAGCGGCTCCACCAGCGCCGGGTCCAGGTCGATCTCCTCGTTCGCCTCGCGCAGCGCCGCGGTCAGCGCGTCCTCACCCGGCTCCGCCCGACCGCCCGGGAAGCTGACCTCACCCTTGTGCGTGCGAAGGTTCCAGCTGCGCCGGGTGAGCACCACGTGCAGCTCGCCGTCCAGGTCGTACAGCGGCACCAGCACGGCGGACGGCTCCGCGCCGTCGGCCGCGACGGGCGAGACCAGGCCCTGCCGCTGGGGCGGATAGATCTCGCGGACGCGATCCGGGAGGATCAGCCGGGACGTCGGGTCCAGGTGCGCCCAGGGCGCGGGTCGACCGGGGGTCCAGATCTCCGGACGGGGGATCTTCTGGGGTCCGCCGCGGTCGGGCACGGGTGCGGGCCGACCGACGTCAGGCCGACGCGGACGTCGCCTCGACCAGCTGCTCGAGGAGGTCCCGCAGGCCGTGGGTCTTGAGGTTGCTCATCGTCCGGCCCGGCGGAGTCTCGCCCTTCTCCCACTCCATCCAGTACTGCAGCAGCTTGGCGGGGTCGGGGGCGGGACGGTTCTCCATGGGCCGGAGCCTACGGCGTCCGAGCCGGACCGAGATCAGCTCGCCGACTCGTGGTGTCCGGATCGGTCGCGTGCCCGGGAGTCGTCCCCATTCCGTCCCGGACCGGGGGATGCAAGGATCGGCGGTGGACGGAGGGGGATCCGACATGAGGATGCGAGCGACCAGGACCGCCGCCTTGGTGCTGCTGTCGGTCACCGCGCTGGTGGGCTGCGTGACGACGCCCGAGGGACGCACCGAGCTGCAGCTCTACAGCGCCGAGGACGGCCGCGGGGTGTTCATCGGCCAGTTCGGACCGTCGCTCCCGTCGCACGCCGTGCTGCAGCTGCGGGTCGTCGGTGCCATCGCCGGCGGGACCTTCTGCGTGTCGTTCGCCGCGCTCGACACGCCGCCGCCCGCGTTCTTCCCCGCCGCGTCGGCGTCGCACCCGACCGCGTGCCAGTTCGTCCCGGTGGCGGCCGGCGACCTGGACATCGAGCTCGGACCGTTCGAGCCCGGATGGGACGAGTCCGTCGACGGTCCGCTGGAGGGGCGCTGGTACTGGGCGTCGGTCACCGTCGAGCTCCCGCAGTCCACGCAGGCGCCGCTGACCGGCGTGCGCGGCGTGGTGGTCGACGGCGCCCCCGCCACCCCGGCGTGCGTGATCAGCCCGGGCGTGATGTACGCCTGCTGACGCCGCCGGCGCCCTGACGAGCCCGCCCGGCGGCGCCGCTCGCCCGGCACGGTCGACCACTGCGGCGTGACACGACGGGCGCTCGCTACCGTGCGGGCATGGCCACCGATCCGGCACGTCGACTGTGGCAGGCGGCCGAGTCCGTCCACGCCGTCACCTACTTCCATCCGGCGGCGCTGGCCGCCATCGCCGACGCTGGAGCGAAGGGCTTCTGGATGGGCTACTTCGCCGGACGGATGGCGCCGCTCGGTCCGATCGGCCCGTCGACCGCCACTGCGGTGTGCTGCAACTTCTCGCCGGCCCGGACGGGTCGGGCGCTGCCCGACGCGTGGACGTTCGTGTCGCCCGACGCCGCGCTGGCCGCCCGATCCCGAGGTGCGGTCGCGGCGCTCAGCGCGTGCGGCATCGACGCCCGCGCCGCCCCGGCCCGCGTCGAGGCGCTGGAGCCGGTCGTCACCGGACTCGATCCGTCGGGCCGGCCGCTCGGCGGCGCCAACCTGGACGTCGCGCTCCCCGACGAGCCGATCGCCCGACTGTGGCAGCTCTGCACCACGCTCCGCGAACACCGCGGCGACGGCCACGTCGCCCTGCTCGTGGGCGCGGTTCTGGACGGCTGCGAGGTGGACGTGCTCGCCACTGCGGCCAGCGGCATCGACGCCGCGATCCTGCGCGACACCCGGGCCTGGGCCCACGACGAGTGGGCGGCCGCCACGGCACGCCTGGCCGACCGCGACCTCGTCACGGCCGACGGCGCCATCACCGACGCAGGCAGGGCGTTGCACGCGGACATCGAGCGCCGCACCGACGCGCTCGCCATCAGGTCGTACGGCGACCACGACCCGGCCGCGGTCACCGACGCGCTGCGCCCGCTGGCCCGGTCGGTCGCGTCGGCCGGCGTGCTGCCGTTCCCGAACCCGATGGGCCTCCGCAAGGACTGACCCTCCGGGATATGGGGGTCGCGCCCGGACAAGGAGTGTCCGCTGAGACCCGCAGATCCCGGGCGAGGCCGGACAAGGAGTGTCCGCTGAGACCCGCAGATTCCGGGCGAGGCCGGACGCGACGAGGCCCCGGTCGCAGGACCGGGGCCTCGTCGAACACCATCAGGTGCGGACGGTCACATCATGCCGCCCATGCCACCCATGCCGCCCATGTCGGGCATGCCACCGCCGGCCGGAGCCTCCTCCGGCTTGTCGGCGACGAGCGCCTCGGTGGTGAGCAGCAGGCTGGCGATCGACGCCGCGTTCTGCAGCGCCGCACGGGTCACCTTGGCCGGGTCGATGACGCCGGCCTTCAGCAGGTCCTCGAACTCGCCCGTCGCGGCGTTGAGGCCGACGTTGCCGGTCTCACGCTCGAGCTGCTGGACGACCACGGCACCCTCGAGACCGGCGTTGTCGGCGATCATCCGGGCCGGGGCGTCGAGCGAGCGGAGAACGATCGAGGCGCCGGTGCGCTCGTCGCCGTCGAGCGACTCGACGACGCCGGACACCGCCGTCTTGGCACGGACCAGGGCGGTGCCGCCACCGGCGACCACACCCTCCTCGATGGCGGCGCGGGTGGCCGACAGCGCGTCCTCGATGCGGTGCTTCTTCTCCTTGAGCTCCACCTCGGTGGCGGCGCCGACCTTGACGACGGCCACACCGCCGCTGAGCTTGGCGAGGCGCTCCTGGAGCTTCTCGCGGTCCCAGTCGGAGTCGGTGTTGTCGATCTCGGCCTTGATCTGGGCCACGCGACCGCTCACGTCCTCGGAGTCGCCGGCGCCCTCGATGATCGTGGTGTCGTCCTTGGTGACGACGATCTTGCGGGCCGAACCGAGCAGGTCGAGGGTCGTGTTGTCGAGCTTCAGGCCGACCTCCTCGGCGATGACCTGACCGCCGGTGAGGATCGCCATGTCCTGGAGCATCGCCTTGCGGCGCTCACCGAAGCCCGGGGCCTTGACGGCGACCGAGTTGAAGGTGCCGCGGATCTTGTTCACCACGAGGGTGGCGAGGGCCTCGCCCTCGACGTCCTCGGCGACGATCAGCAGCGGGCGGGAGCTCTGCATGACCTTCTCGAGCACGGGGACCAGGTCCTGGACGGAGCTGATCTTCCCGTTCACGAACAGGATGTACGGGTTGTCCAGGACGGCTTCCTGGCGCTCCGCGTCGGTCACGAAGTACGGCGACAGGTAGCCCTTGTCGAACTGCATGCCCTCGGTGAAGTCGAGCTCCATCCCGAAGGTGTTGCTCTCCTCGACCGTGACGACGCCGTCCTTGCCGACCTTGTCGATCGCGTCGGCGATGACCTCGCCGATCTTCGGATCCGCGGCCGAGATGGCGGCCACCTGGGCGATCTCGGACTTCTCGTCGATCTCCTTGGCGAGCTCGGCGATGGAGCCGACCGCCGCGTTGACCGCAGCCTCGATGCCCCGCTTGACGCCCATGGGGTTGGCGCCGGCGGCGACGTTGCGGAGGCCCTCGCGGACGAGCGCCTGGGCCAGCACGGTGGCCGTGGTGGTGCCGTCACCAGCGATGTCGTTGGTCTTGGTCGCCACCTCCTTCACCAGCTGGGCGCCCATGTTCTCGAAGGGGTCCTCGAGCTCGATCTCACGGGCGATGGACACGCCGTCGTT
>JAEZAI010000472.1 GCA_023427825.1 Actinomycetes bacterium | reverse complement strand
AGCCCGAGCTCGGCGCGGTGGGCGTCGGGACCGGCGCGACGTTCGGGAAGTGGCGCGGGCCCGGGACCGCGATCCCCGGCGGGATCGTCGGGGCGATCGCCCGCGACGGCGATCTGGAGGTGGCGGCGCTGGTCGCCGTCAACGCCCGGGGGGACGTGCACGGCGCCGGGCGCCACGGCGAGCCGTGGCCCGACCTGTCGACCGAGGCACCGGCCGGGCGGCCCGGCATCGAGCCGTTCACCAACACCACCATCGGCGTGGTGGCGACCAACGCCCGCATGGACAAGGTCGGCTGCCACCACGTCGCCCGGGGCGCCCACGACGGCCTGGCCCGGGCGATCACCCCGCCGCACACCCACGCCGACGGCGACGCCTTCGTGGCCGTCACCACCGGTCGGGTGGACGCACCGCTCGAGCTGGTGCGGGCCCATGCGGTCGACGTCGTGGACCGGGCGATCCGGTCCGTGGCGGATCTGACCGATGCGGCGGATCCGACCGATGTGGCGGATCCGACCGATGCGGCGGGCGGCGCTGATGGGGACGGTGCCGGGCGAAGTTAGGCTCGGAACGTGCCCGGGCCCTCCGACCCCTCCTCGCTCGACGCCGTCGCCGACCTGCGCGACCAGGCGCTCGGGTGCACCCGGTGCCGCCTGGCCGAGGGTCGCACGCAGGTGGTGTTCGGCATGGGCGATCCCCAGGCGGACCTGATGTTCGTGGGCGAGGGCCCCGGCGCGCAGGAGGACCTGCAGGGCCTGCCGTTCGTGGGCCGGTCCGGTCAGCTGCTCGACCGGCTCATGCTCGAGGAGATGGGCCTGACCCGGGACACCTGCTACATCGCCAACGTGGTCAAGTGCCGTCCGCCCGACAACCGCGACCCCAAGCCCGACGAGATCGCGTCGTGCCGGCCGTGGCTCGAGGCCCAGATCGACCTCATCCGGCCCCGGGTCATCGTCACGCTGGGCAACTTCTCCTCCAAGCTGCTGCTCGACACCAAGGAGGGGATCACCAAGCTGCGCGGGTCGGTGTACACCTACCGGGAGCGGCCCGACGGCGGCACCGTGCTCGTCCCCACGTTCCACCCGGCTGCGGTCCTCCGCGGCGGCGGCGAGCCGATGGCCAAGATGCGCTCGGACCTGGTCCGGGCCAAGCAGGCGCTCGCAGGGGCCGGCACGACGGGGGAGGCGGCGTCGTGACCGAGCGGACCCCGGAGTTGATCGCCAGGACCTCGTCGGTGGACGAGACCCGCGACCTGGCTGCGGCCCTGGCCGAGCTCGCCCGCCCGTCGGACCTGCTCGTGCTGGTCGGCGACCTGGGCGCGGGCAAGACCGCGTTCACGCAGGGCTTCGGTCGGGGCCTCGGCATCGACGAGCAGATCACGAGCCCGACGTTCGCACTGGTCCGCAGCTACACCGGCCGCCTGGACCTGTACCACCTGGACGTCTACCGGCTGGAGCAGGTGGCGGAGGCGCTCGACCTGGGGCTGTCCGAGCTGCTCGACGACGGCTCGGTGACGATCATCGAGTGGGGCGACACGATCGCCCCCGTGCTGCCGCACGACTACCTCGAGGTGCACCTGCGCTTCGAGGACGCCGACCGGGTGGACGCCCGCACGGTCGAGCTGCGTCCGGTGGGCGCGCGCTGGGCCGCACGCGTCCGGGCCCTCGGCGCCGCGGTGGCGCCCTGGACTGGCGAGGGCGCCGGTGGTGACGTCGGCGCCGACCACCGAGAGGGCGGATCCGGAGCGGGGGACCACCAGTGCTGCTCCTGGGCATCGAGACGGCGACCGTGCAGGCGGGCTGCGCCATCGGCGGTCACGAGGGCGTGCTCGCGTCCGCGCACTCGGCCAAGGGCAAGCGCCACGCCGAGAACCTCACGCCCGCGATCGAGTTCATCTGCCGTCAGGCCGACATCGAGCTGGACGAGATCGGGCTGGTGGCCGTGGACGTGGGCCCGGGCCTGTTCACCGGGCTGCGGGTGGGCGTGGCCACGGCGAAGGCGATCGCGTTCGGGCTGCGGGTGCCGATGATCGCCGTGTCGAGCCTGGACCTGCTGGCGTTCCCGGTGCGGTTCAGCAACCGGCTGATCGTGACCGCCATCGACGCCCGGCGCGGCGAGCTCTACTACGCCTTCTACCGGCAGGTCCCCGGCGGCGTGCAGCGGCTGGGCGCCCACGAGCTCGGCTCGCCCCACGACCTGGCGTCGCAGCTGCTGGCCAGCCCCGACGAGATCCTGCTCGTCGGCGACGGCGCCATCCGCTACCGGGAGGCGTTCGAGGGCCTGGCCAAGGTGGAGCTCGTCGGCCGGGACCAGTGCCACCCGTCGGCCGAGGCGCTGGTGCAGCTCGCCCACGCCCGGGCGCTGCGCGAGGAGTTCGAGCGCCCCGACGAGATCGAGCCGATCTACCTCCGCCGGCCCGACGCCGAGATCAACTGGTCGGTGCGCGATGGCCGCTGAGCCCGGTGCGGCGAGCGGCCCGGCGAGCCCGGCCGAGGACGGTGTGGTCGTGGTGCCCATGCGCCGCCGCCACCTGCGCGGGGTGGTCGACATCGAGGAGCGGACCAACCACCGGCCCTGGTCGCTCACCCTGTTCCAGGGCGAGCTGCGCCAACCCACGTCGCGCCGGTACGTGGTGGCGCTCGACGGCTACCGGGTGGTCGGCTTTGCCGGCCTCATGCTCACGGGCTTCGAGGGCCACATCACGAACGTGGCGGTCGACCCCGACGCCCGACGCCGCCACATCGCCACCCGCATGTTGCTGGTCCTGTTCCGGGAGGCGATCGCGCTCGGTCTCGAGGACCTCACGTTGGAGGTCCGGGTGACCAACCGTGCGGCCCAGGAGCTGTACCGCCGGTTCGGGTTCGTGCCCGGCGGCGTGCGGCCCAACTACTACAGCGACATCAAGGAGGACGCCCTCATCATGTGGGCCCATGGCATCGGGACCGACGAGGGTGCGGACCGGCTGGACGAGCTGACGTCGTCGCTCCCGGTGGCGCTGCACGAGCTGGTGGTCGACCGTGCCGGGTGACGCCGCCGACCGCGCGGCCGCCGACCGGCTGGTGCACGGCGCCGCCGCGGGGTCCGACGCGCTGATCCTCGGGATCGAGACGTCGTGCGACGAGACGGCCGCCGCATGCGTGCGGGGCGGCAGCGACGTGCTGTCGTCGGTGGTGAGCTCGCAGGTGGACCTCCACGCCAAGTACGGCGGGGTGGTGCCCGAGATCGCCAGCCGCGCCCACAACGAGCTGATCATCCCGGTGGTGGCGCGTGCGATGGTCGAGGCGGGCGTGGACGGCCAGCGCATCGACGCCGTGGCCGCCACGACCGGACCGGGCCTGATCGGCGCGCTGCTCGTGGGCGTCTCGGCCGCCAAGGCGCTCGCGCTGACCTGGGACGTGCCGTTCGTGTCGGTCAACCACTTGGAGGCGCACCTGTACGCGGCGCTGCTCGAGGACCCGGCCATCCAGCTGCCCATGGTCGTGCTGCTCGTCTCGGGCGGCCACACCATGCTCGTGCTCATGGAGGACCACGGCCGGTACCGCATCCTCGGCCAGACGCTCGACGACGCCGCCGGCGAGGCCTTCGACAAGGTGGCCCGCTTCCTGGGCCTGGGCTACCCGGGCGGTCCCGCGATCGATCGGGAGGCGATGTCGGGGGACCCCGAGGCCATCCGCTTCCCGCGCTCTATGATCGACGACGGTCTGGACTTCTCGTTCAGCGGCCTGAAGACCGCGGTCGTGAACCACGTGCGGGCCAACCCCGACGTGTCCACCCCCGACGTGGCCGCGAGCTTCCAGGCCGCGGTCGTCGACGTGCTCGTCACCAAGGCCCGTCGGGCGGCCCGGGAGACGGGCGCCAGCGCACTGGCGATCGGCGGCGGCGTGGCGGCCAACTCGCTGCTGCGGGAGCAGTTCCTGACCGCCTGCACCGACGACGGGCTGCACGCGTTCCTGCCGAGCCGGGCCATGTGCACCGACAACGCCGCGATGATCGCGTCGGCCGGGTGGTACCGGCTGCGTGATGACGGCCCGTCGCCGCTGAGCACCGGCGCAGACCCCAACCTGCGGCTCGCGAGCCACCGCTGAGCCGGGAGCAGGTCGTGGGGGAGACCGGCGCGTCGTCAGGGGCCGGCCCCGGATCGGCGGGCTCGGCCGAGTGGGCGGGCCGCTTCGAGCAGCAGGCGGTGAGCTGCGCCGACTTGGGCTCGCCGCTCTGGGGTCGGCTGCTGCGGATCATCGCCCGCGACGTGCTGGAGGAGGGGCCGTCCTGGGACGTGGTGCGCACGCGGGCGGACCTCCGCTACGGCCAGGCCGGTCCGCTGCGGCTGGTCGGCGCGGCGCACCGGTTGGCGCTGTCGGGTGCGGCCGAGCGCTGGGCGGCGCTGCTGCCGAGCTGCGGCGGGGTGGCCCCCGAC
>JAEZAI010000319.1 GCA_023427825.1 Actinomycetes bacterium | reverse complement strand
GGGTACGGTCGGGCGCGATGCTGCACGGGACCGAGGGACCAGTCACGGCCGCGGGTCTGGCGCACTGGCTGCGCAGCTTGGTGGTCGACCAGATCGAGGCGCTCGTCGCCGAGCACGTCCCGGGCTGGCGGCTGCCCGCCACGTTCGGGGGCCACCGGGTCGAGCCCGACGTCGCCGCCGATCTCGTCTACACGCTCGGGCACTTGCACGCCGGGGGCGTCGACGAGGTCGCCGGCACGCCGGTCGCCGGCGCCGTGCGCACGGTGCTGTCGAGGATCGACGGGACGCGCACGCACACGTTCTTCTCCTACCGCGTCGCCGAGACGCTGCTGCGCTGGGGCCCGACGTTCGACGGCAACCCGCTCCTCGACGGCCTGACCGATCCGCAGGTCGAGCAGGTCCGCACCGCCTGCGACTCGTCGGAGTGGCTGTCGCTGCTCGACGAGTCCATCCTGCCGCTCAACTACGCGGGGGTGCTCGCCCGTTGCGAGTCGGCCCGGCTGCGGCTCGGTCTGCCGGTCGAGGAGGCCGTGGTCGACGACCTGGTGGAGCGGGCCCGTGCCGTCCTGTCGTCCAACCAGTGGCACTACCTGGACGACTCCAACCACCACGTCGGTCGGTTCGACATCTACTCCGCCGACGTCTGGCTGTTCACCCAACCCTTGGCGGACCGGCTCGGCCCGTTGTGGAGCGAGGGGATGTCCACCGCGCTCGGGCTCGTGGAGCGGGTCATGGCCGACGACGGCAGCGCCGTCACCTGGGGCCGGTCGACGGGGCCGCTCGCCGGTGCGCTGACGATCGAGCTCGGCGCACTCGCGGTCGCCCACGGTCTGGGCGACGACGCCGCGACCTGGCTGGGACGAGCGGCGCTGGCCGCAGCGGCCATGCCCAGCTGGTTCGATGGTGGGGTCGTCAACGCCCACCAGCACCGCGACGCCGACGGCTACCGCGGACCGTTCCGCCGGCTGCAGCTCACCCTGGACCTGCTCGGGAAGCTGGCGTGGGCGGCCAACCAGCTGGACCGCACCCAGTCCCGGCTCGCCGCGGCGTCCGACGCCCAGGTGCTCGCACCCCGGGACGAGCTCGTCGCCTTCGACCCCGACCGGCCGGCCTCCGCGTGGATGCACCGTGGCACGGCGGGAGGTCTGGTGGTGCCGTTCGTCGGTGCCAGCCGCAGCGACTACCTGGCCGCGCCACGGGCGCCCGGGCGCTTCGAGGTCCCGGTCGACTCCGACCTGGCCGCCTGGCTGCCGGTGCTCTGGCACGGCGACCGACGCGCCGTGCCGTCGGGCGTACCGGCCTCGGTCGAGCACCGGCCCGGCGGGGTCCGCGCCACGTGGGACACGTTCACCTTCGGCGCCGAGCTGGACCCGCCGGCCGAGCCGTACACCTCCCCCGGATCGGCCACGGTCGACTACTCGGTCCGCGGCCGGACGCTGGACGTGCGCTGGGTGGTCACCGCCGAGCGTGGCCCCGACGCCATCTCGCTCGTCGTGCCCGAGCGTCCCGACCGGCCGCTGCGGGTGACCGCCCACGGCGAGGCCGGCACCCACGTCCACTGCGACGAGGTCGACGTCAGCGGCATCGCGGAGTGGCGCTCCCACTGGTCGTCGTTCTCGACGGTGCACGAGGTGGAGGTCGAGCCCGGGGTCGCCGACGACGGCTCGATCCGCGCCGAGGTGTCGCTCACGATCACGCCCCAGCTGCGGGTGGCGTCCACGGCGTTCGGCCACCACTACGACCAGAGCCTGTACGGACCGCTCACCGGGCTGGTCCGCGAGCTCGCCTGCCCCTGGGGACCGCTGGGCGATGCCACGGTGGACCCGTCCGCCGTCGACCTGCTCCACGTCCACTGGCCGGAGTGGCTGGCCTTCGACGACCTGCCGACCCACCGCTCGATCGTCGAGGAGGTGAAGGCCCGCCGCATCCCTGTCGTGTGGACCGCGCACAACCTGACCCCGCACGAGAAGCGGCCCGACGCCTTCGATCCGATCTACGACCTCTGGGCCGCGAGCGCCGATGCGATCATCCACCACAGTCACGGCGGCATGGAGCGGTTCCGGGATCGGTACCCCGCCGCGGACGGGGCGCTGCACGCCGTCATCCCCCACGGCCACTTCGGCGACCTCTGGACCGACCACCTCGACGAGAATCGAGAGGACGCCGAGCGAGCCCTCGGCCTGACGTCGTGCGACCTCCGCATCGGCATCGTCGGCGCGCCTCGCCGGGAGAAGCTCGTGGCCGAGTTCCTCCGCGGCGTCGCCGCCAGCTCCCGCGACGACATCCAAGTGGCGTGCTGGTCGCTCGCCGACACCGACGACGTCCCCGACGACCCCCGCATCGTCGTCGCCGAGCCCTACGAGATGACCGACAGCGCCGCCTACGCGCAGCGACTCGCGGTGTGCGACCTGCTGGCCATGCCGTTCGACCCCGAGGGCGAGATGCTGGCGACGGGAACGGTGTTCGACGCCGTCGGCCTCGGCATGCCGGTGCTGCGGTCCGACTGGAGCTTCCTGGTGGAGGTCCTCGGCGACGCCGGCATCGACGTCGGCCACACCGCCGAGTCGGTCGCCGCCGCGCTCGACGACCTGGAGCCCGAGACCGTCCGGGCGGCGCGGCGGGCCGCGGTCGTCCGGCGCGACGAGCTGGCCTGGGACCTCATCTCGGCCCGGACCCTCGCCCTGTTCGAGGACGTCCTCGCGGCCCGCTGATCCCGCTGGACCGCTTCGTTCCCGGTCCGGCACCCGAATGGGTGCCGGATCGGGAACGGAACGGGCAGGAAGGGATCGTCAGGCGATGCGGTCCATGTCGGCTGCGACCACCGGGTAGCGCGCCGGCTGGCCGGCCACCCAGCGCTCGACCTCTTCGACCGCCAGCTCGGCCAGCCGCACCATCTCGGTGCCGGCGGCTCCGGCGATGTGCGGCGTGAGGAACACGTTGGGCAGAGCGCGCAGCGGCGAGTCGGCGGGCGTCGGCTCGACTGCGGTCACGTCGAGCACTGCGGCGATCCGGCCGGTCGACAGCTCGGCGACGAGCGCATCCTCGTCGATGAGCCCGCCACGGGCGGTGTTCACCAGCGTGGCGCCGTCGGGCAGGGCGGCCAGCTGCGTGGCACCGATCATCCCCTTGGTCCCCTCCACCTCGGGCGCGTGCAGGCTGAGCAGCTCGGCCCACGCGCAGAGGTCGTCGAGCTCCATGCGGGTCACGCCGAGCGACCGTACGTCGTCGTCCGACAGGTACGGGTCGGCCACTGCGATCTCCAGGTCGTAGGGCCGCAGCAGCTCGATGACGATGCGACCGACGTGTGACGCACCGACCAGCCCGACGCGCCGGCCGACGTTGCCGATCCGGGTCGGGTCGATCGGCACCTTGGCGTCGGGATCCCGCTCCCTGGCCGCGAACGAGAACACGCCCTTGTTGGCGAACAGGATCGCCGCGACCGTGTACTCGGCGACCGGCACGGCGTTGGCCGCGGCCGCGGAGGTGACCCGTACGTCCCTGGCCCACACGGCGTCGGTCACCTGCCACTTCACGGTCCCGGCCGCGTAGGCGAACAGCTGCAGTCGCGGCGCAGCGGCGATGACCTCCTCGGTCAGCGTGGGGCAGCCCCAGTGGCCGACCAGCACGTCGGTCCGGGCCAGCAGCTCGAGCGCCTCGGGCGTCGACAGGTCGTCCACCGGTTCGCCGCCGTGCAGCACGTCGCCGACCGCGTCGAGCCGGGCCCGCTGGTCCGCGGTGAAGGCGTAGTCGAGGAGACCCGGCATCATCGCGAGCAGGATCGTCGGTCGGTCCGGAACGTCGGCCATCACCGCATGATGGCAGCCCGATAGGTTGCGTCCTCGACGAACGTCAGGGGGCGCAGATGACGTACCGGGTGATCCAGTGGAGCACGGGCAACGTGGGGCGGCACGCCACCCGGTTGATCGCCCGCCATCCCGAGCTCGAGCTGGTCGGGCTCTGGGTGAGCAGCCCCGACAAAGTGGGCCGCGACGCCGGCGACATCGTCGGCGTCGAGCCGCTCGGCGTGACCGCCACCGACGACGCGGACGCGCTGCTCGGCCTGGGAGCCGACTGCGTCTGCTACACCGCCACCGCCGACCTCCGCCCGACCGAGGCGATCGACGACATGGCGCGGATCCTGGCGTCGGGCGCCAACGTCGTGTCGTCGTCGGTCGTGCCGCTCCTCTTCCCGGAGCACGTCGACCCGATGATGCGGGCCCCCATCGAGGATGCGTGCACCACCGGTGGCACCTCGTGCTTCACCTCCGGGATCGCCCCTGGGTTCGCCAACGACCTGCTCCCGCTCGTGCTCACCGGCACCGCCGAGTACGTCGACTCCGTCCGGGTCATGGAGATCGTCAACTACGCCACGTACGCCCAGCCGCAGGTGCTGTTCGACACCATGGGCTTCGGCCAGCCGCTCGACGCCACACCGCTCCTCCTCGTCCCCGGCGTCCTCGGGTTCGCGTGGGGCGGCGTCGTGAAGGCCATCGCCGCCGGTCTGGGCGCGGAGGTGACCGAGCTGCGTGAGGTCAGCGAGCGGCTGCCGACGCCGGTCGACATCGACCTCGGCTTCGGCCGCGTCGAGGCCGGCACCACGGCCGCGCTGCGGTTCGAGGTCCAGGGAATCGTGGACGGCGAGCCGAAGATCGTCGTCGAGCACGTCACCCGGCTCGACGACGAGCTCGGCCCCGATTGGCCACGGGCCCGCGGCCACGACGGCTACCGCGTCGAGATCACCGGCAACCCGAGCTACACGCTCGACCTGCAGATGATGGGCGACGACGGCGATCCCAACACGGCCGGTCTGGCGGGCACCGCCGGTCGGATCGTCAACGCGATCCCGGCGGTGTGCGAGGCCCGACCCGGCCTGCTGTCCGTCCTGGACCTGCCGCTCATCACCGGCACCGGCCTGATGCGCTGACCGCCGCCGGCCCGACCCGGGGTCGTCTCACGCCCACATCGGGCGCGAGACGTCCCGAGCTCGGGTTCGGCTACGGCGTGACGATCGGGAAGAACAGCTCGAAGTCGTCGAGCAGGTCCGACAGCTCGGACAGCGCCTCGACGCGGCCCTCGACGGTGGTGTCGTCGCGGTCCGCGAGCTGCTCG
>JAEZAI010000298.1 GCA_023427825.1 Actinomycetes bacterium | reverse complement strand
CCTCCGAGTCCTCCGCTGACGACATGTCGGCGATGTTAGGTGCCCGCCGCTCGGCGGGCAGACGGCACCGCAGGGTCGTCAGGACACGTTCCAGTTGTACGTCTGCTTGGTGAGCTGGAGGTAGATCACGGACTCGGTGCCGACCACCCCGGGGACCTTGCGGATCCGGTCGTTCAGCAGGCTGAGCAGCGCCTGGTCGTCGGGGACGAACACCTCGGCGAGGATGTCCACCGTGCCGGCGGTGAGCACCAGGTAGTCGACCTCCTCGAACTTCTCGAGCTGCGCGGCGACCTCGCGGACGTCGCCCTCGACCTTGATGAGGATCATCGCCTGGCGGAGCAGGCCCAACTGCAACGGGTCGGTGACGGCCACGATCTGCATGACCCCGTTCTCCAGCAGGCGCTGGACCCGCTGGCGGACGGCGGCCTCGGACAGGCCCACCTCCTTGGCCAGCTGGGTGTACGGACGGCGACCATCCACCTGCAGATGGCGGATCAGCTCCGCGTCGATGTCGTCCACCAGCTGCTCTGCCATCTGCCCGATTGTGGCGAGGCCGAACGCCGTTCGGCAAGGATTCGTCGTCAGCGGCATCCCATTCCACGGATTTCGCAGCCTGGTGCCGCCCGACGACGCACCTCGATGGTGTGTTCGGGCGGCGGGCTCAGTCCCGTCCGAGCGAACGGCGGAAGAACCGGGCGATCCACCCGGCGACGCGGTCCTGGTCGAGCGGCGGGGCGGGGGGAGCGAGCGAGGCGAGCCCGGTCTCGACCACCTCCGCGCCGATCGCGTCGCGGCGCATCTCCATGAGCGTGGCGGACAGGTCGGGCACGAACTCGGGGTGGCCCTGCACGCAGAACACGTGGTCGGCCACCCGGAAGGCGCCCACCGGGCAGTACTCCGCGGAGGCCACGAGCTCGGCACCGTCGGGCAGCCGGGTCACCTGGTCACGGTGGCTCATGAGGATGGTGAAGCGCTCCACGTCGTCCATCCACGGTGCCGGCGCGACGACGTCGAACGTGCGGCCGCCCACGCCCCAGCCGACGTCGGCCCGCTGGACCTCGCCACCCAGCGCGAGCGCGGTCAGCTGGTGGCCGAAGCAGATGCCGGCGTGCGGTCGGCGCTCGGCGGCCAGCCGGGCGATGAGGTCGCGGGCGTCGTGGATCCAGCCCTCGTCCTCGTACGCGGAGCGCCGGGACCCCGACGTCATCCAGGCGTCGCACTCGTCGAGGTCGGTCGGCAGCTCGCCCTTGGTCGCCTCGTAGATCCGGATGTCGAGGCCGTGCGGCCCGAACGCGGCGGGATAGAGCTCGGTGTAGTCGCCGGCGACCGCGGCGGGTCCCGGGTCCAGGTGGTCGCAGAGGAGCAGGCCGACCCGCAGCCGGCCGCCCGGGCGGGCGTCCGCCGCGTCCGCGACCTCACCGGCGCTCACCGGAACGTGAACACCTTGTCGGCGGCGGCGCCCGGCGCCGGGCCGATCAGCCCCCGCGAGCGCAGCTCCGGCAGAAGGCCGTCGCCCACCCGCCACGCCTCCTCCAGGTGGGGGTACCCGGACAGGATGAACTCGCGGAACCCGATCCGTTGGTACTCCTCGATCCGGTCCGCCACCTCCTGGTGGCTGCCGACGAGCACGGTGCCGGCGCCACCCCGCACCAGCCCGACGCCCGCCCACAGGTTGGGAGAGATCTCGAGCGCCCGGGGGTCGTCGGGCACGCCGTCGGTGCCCTGGTGCAGGTCGGCCATGCGCTGCTGGCCCACCGATGCGGTGGCGGCGAAGTCGGCCCGGGCCGCGGCCACGGCCTCCGGATCCATCCCCCGCAGCAGGCGGGCGGCCTCGTCCCACGCCACGTCCGCGGTGTCGCGGGTGATCACATGGAAGCGGATGCCGAACTCGAGCGGCCGGTCCTCGGGCCTGTCGGCCGCCGCGGCGAGCGACCGCATCCGCTCGACGCGCTCGGCGACCATCTCGGGCGGCTCGCCCCAGGCCAGGTAGGTGTCGACGTGCTGCGCGGCCACCTGCTCCGCTGCGTCGGAGGCCCCGCCGAAGAAGATCGGGGGTGGGGCGACCGGCGAGTTGCGGGTGGTGGCCCGCTCGACCCGGTAGAACTCGCCGTCGAAGTCGAACGACTCCGACATCAGCGCGCCGCGCAGGATCGTCAGGAACTCGCTGGCGCGCCGGTAGCGGTCGTCCTTCGGTCGGAAGTCGCCGAAGCGGGCGAGCTCGCTCGGCTCGGCGCCGATCACGATGTTGACCAGCAGTCGCCCTCCCGACATCTGCTGGTAGGTCGCCGCCATCTGCGCCGCCTGGGTCGGGTTCAGCAGCCCGGGCCGGAACGCGACCAGGAACCGGAGTCGCTCGGTCAGCGGGATCAGCGACGCCGTCGAGATCCAGGCGTCCTCGCAGCCGGTGCCGCAGGGGGTGAGCACGGCGTCGAAGCCGAGCTGGTCGCACGCGGTGGCGATCTGGGCCAGGTACGAGTGCGACGGCGGGCGGGCCGACTGCGGCGAGCTCGGGACGACGTCGCGGCTGTCGCCGCCGGTGGGCAGGAACCAGTGGACCGCGATCGGCGAGCGCTCGACCGTGGGGGAGTCGGGGGAGGGTTCGGTCACCGGGAAAGTGTCGCGCCCGCCCCGTCGGACCAACGAACCGGGTTCGGCGTTCGTGCCGTCTCCTTCCGCACCGTCGTTCTTGCGTGAGCTGTCGTCGCTGGGCGACCGGAACTCACGCCGGAAGCACGGAGATGTCAGTGGCCGCCCGTGAGCCGGCCGAGCAGGCCCTCGAGCACGCGGGCGGGGCGCCGGCGACGGGCTTCGCGCCGGTCGGTGGCGCCGGCGAGCACGCGCCCGGCGTTGACGCCGACCCAGCGCAGGGGCTCGGGCTCCCAGTCGGGCGAGCGGTGGTCGACCCACGGCAGGCGGACCAGGTCGGTGTCGCGTCCGAGCACCAGGTCGGCCAGGGTACGGCCGGCCAGGTTCGTGGTCGACACCCCGTCGCCCACGTAGCCGCCGGCCTCGCCCAGGCCGGTGGCGCGGTCCAGGCGGACCGACGCCGCCCAGTCCCGCGGCACGCCCAGAGGGCCGCCCCAGTGGTGGGTGATCGCCGCATCGCGCAGCGCAGGGAAGAGCTGGCGCAGGACGGCGGCGAGCTCCTCGGCCACGCCACGGTCACGGTCGTACGCGTCCTTGACGGCGGAGCCGAAGTGGTACGGCGCGCCCCGGCCGCCGAACGCGAATCGGCCGTCAGCGGTGCGCTGGCCGTAGATGAGCAGGTGGCGGCCGTCGCTGAACGTCTCGCGCTCCTGCAGCCCGATGCGTTCCCAGATGTCCTCGGGGAGCGGCTCGGTGGCGATCATCAGCGAGTAGAGCGGGAGCATCCGGCGCCGCTCGCCGGGCAGCAGCGCGGTGTAGCCCTCCGTGCAACGCAGCACCGTGTCGGCCGAGACCGTGCCATGGGCCGTGGCCACCCGGCCGCGGCGGATCGACGTCACCCGGCTGCCCTCGTGGATCGTCGCGCCGGCCCGCTCGACGGCGTGCGCCAGCCCCCGGACGAGGCGGGCGGGGTGCACGGCAGCGCAGTGCGGGGTGTAGGCGCCGCCGATCCCGCCGACCGGGCGGACGCGCTCCGCCATCTGCACGGGGCCGAGCCAGCGGTCATCCGAGTCCTCGAAGCCCCAGCGACGGCGCTCGTCGACGTACCCGCGGAGCCGCGGGACGTGTGCAGGGTTGGTGGCCACCGTGACCGTGCCGCCGTGCGCCCAGTGGCAGTCGATCCCGAGTCGCTCGACCTCGGCGCCGACCACGCCCACGGTGTCGATCATCGCCCGGTGCTGGTCGACCGCGGCCTGGCGCCCGGCCTGGACGGCGAGGTGGTCGAGCGACGTCGGGAAGAGCGCCGAGCACCAGCCGCCGTTGCGGCCCGACGCGCCGAAGCCGCAGACCTCGGACTCGAGCACGACGACCCGGCAGTCGGGCGCGTGCTCGCGCAGGTACAGGGCGGTCCACAGCCCGGTCAGGCCGCCACCGACGATCGCGACGTCGGCCTGCACGTCCCCCGACAGCGCGGGCCGTGGCGCCAGGTCGTCGCCGCAGGTCTCGAGCCACAGGCTCCGGCTCCGCACGTGGTCCGGGGTGCTCACGCCCGGCACGCTACGACGCCCGGAGCCCCGGCGGTGGGGCCCGGTCCGGGCGCCGGCGTGACGAGAGCCACTCTTCCGACGCCGTCCGGTCCACCCCTAGCGTTGGCGCATGTCCCTCGACGTGCAGGTGTTCGACGACAAGGTCACGATCGACCTCGATGGCGTGGACCAGGTCTGGTGCCTCAAGCGCCACCTCGAGATCCCGATGGTGCACATCACCTCGGCCCGGGTCGGTTCGGTGCACGACGTGAAGGACGGGCTCGGGTGGCGCGTGGGCGGCGGCTACGTGCCGGGTCGCCTCGCCACGGGGCACTTCACCGTGCCTGGCCGGCCCGACGCTCGGCAGTTCTGGTGCGTCTACCGGGACGAGGAGGTGCTGATCATCGACACCTCGCTCGACCACCCGGCCTGCGTGGTGCTCCAGCACCCCGACCGCGAGCGCCTGGCCTGGTTCATCGGCGAGCGCATCCCGCCGGGCCAGCGCCACCACTGATCCGACCCCGCCCGCTCTGTTCCCAGATCCTGGGGCGAACACCCCGTGTCCGGTCTCGGGACATCGTGGACAGTTGATGTCGCGCAACATCGTTGACACCTGTGGTTGTGATCTCCGATTGGGTGGTCATGGCCGGAGAGGTGATCTCGATGTCGGTGAAGGCAAGCGCGGCGGCGTACGCGCTGGATGAGCACGCTCGTGCGTCGATCAACGTGTCGGCGTTGTGTCGCGACGAGGGTGTGTCGCGGGCGGTGTTCTACAAGTACGTGGCCCGGGTTCGAGCGGAGGGCCTCGATGGTCTCGAGGAACGGTCACGGCGGCCGCGGAGTTCGCCGCAGCTGGTTGCTGTGGGGATCGAGGATCTGGTGCTGCGGTTGCGCAAGGAGCTCGAGGACGCGGGTCTCGATCACGGAGCCCGATCGATCCATTGGCATCTCGCTCGCCGTGGCGATGTGGAGCGGGTGCCGTCGGTGGCGACGGTTCATCGGATCCTGGTGCGCAACGGGCAGGTGGTCCCGCAACCTCAGAAGCGGCCGAAGACAGCGTTGCGGCGTTTCGAGGCGCCCGCGCCGAACGAGATGTGGCAGATCGACCACACCGACTGGGTGATCGCGACGGGGATGGTGAAGATCTTCAACATCGTCGACGACCACTCACGGGTCGCGATCTGCTCGCGGGCCGTCACGGAGGCGACCAGCGAAGAAGCGTGGGCCACGTTCTGCCACGGCGCGCAACGCTGGGGCCTGCCCGCTGGGATGCTCTCGGACAACGGGCTGTGCTTCTCCGGCAAGCTCCGCCACTTCGAGGTGTTCTTCGAAGCCCAGCTCCGAGACGCCGGTGTGCGACCGATCACCAGCCGACCCCATCACCCGGAGACCGCCGGCAAGGTCGAACGGTTCCAGCAGACGCTCAAGCGATGGCTCCGCAAACGACGCCGCCGCGTGCACGCCAGCATCGAGGAACTCCAGGCCGACCTCGACGAGTTCTGTCGCATCTACAACACCGAACGACCCCACCAGGGCATCGGCCGATCCATCCCGATCGAACGCTGGCGCGCCAGCTGTGCTGCTGGACCCTCCGACGAGCCGCTCGAGCACCCCACCTGGACCAAGACCATCCCCGCCACTGTCAACGCCACCGGATGCGTCAAAGCCGACCGCGTCGTCATCCACGTCGGTGTCGAACACCACCGCCGAGCAGCACTCGTCGTGATCGACAAGACAAGAGCCGACGTCTTCATCGACAACGAACTCGTCCGCCACCTCGAACTCGACCGCTCCCGCCTCTACCAACC
>JAEZAI010000292.1 GCA_023427825.1 Actinomycetes bacterium | reverse complement strand
GGCCGGGCCTGCGGGCCCGGCCACCGGCGCGTCCGGGGTCCAACGCGCTCGCACCGGATCCCCGACAAACTTGTACGCCTCACGCCACATGCGTGACCCCCACGTACAAGATCGCCTGACCCCGTCGTACTTGTACGCCGGGCGCCGCCTGGGCGACCGACACGTACAAGTTCGACGGGAGTGAGGGTCAGGGGCGCGATTCCGGACCCGGGCCGCTGTCGCCGACCCCGGTACGCAATTGGCCGCCCTGCGGCCGCCGTCTAGGATCTGACGGTTCCAACCCGCGCTCGTAGCTCAATTGGATAGAGCATCTGACTACGGATCAGAAGGTTGGGGGTTCGATTCCCTCCGAGCGCGCAGACCGAAGGCCCTTGCCCAGCAAGGGCCTTCGTCGCGTCCGGGGATCGATGCCCTCCGAGCCCCGCTCAGGTCGAGAGCGTGCCGCGCAGGACGCTGTCGCCGGAGTGCTCCGGCCCGGCGGACTCCTCCTGCACCGACACGTCCACCACGTCGAAGCGTGACGTGTCGGTCCCGGGCGGGACGTCGACGGCGGTCGTGACGCTGCTCGAGCCGTCCTTCATGGTCGCGACCGACACCGGTGCGCCCGTCTCGGGGTCGAGCAGCCACAGCTCGTAGAAGGTGCCGGGGGCGGGCGCGGGCAGGTCGTGCATGTCGACGCGCAACCGAACCTGGTCGCCCTCCTCGATCAGCTCGACCCGGCCGCCGGCGTCGCCGACCTGCACGCCGTCGAGCGGCGTAAGCTCGGCCGCCGCGATCTCGGTCGGTCCGTCGTTGCGGGTGGCGAGGACCACGCCGGTGCCGATCGCGAGGACCGCGACGACCGCCGCGGCGCCGAGCACGACGGAACGCCACCGCGCACCGCGGTCGCCCGCAGCAGCGGAGGTCCGCGGCGCGCCCGCTCCCCCGCCGTCGTGCACCGTCAGCTGGACCGGGCCGTGGGAGGCACTCTGGGTGGGGTCCGACGCGGCGCTGCCCTGATCCGGTGCGGCCTTCGCCTCCGCCGCTGCCTCAGCCTCCGCATCTGCCTCGTCCACCTCCACCGCCGCGGCGATGCGATCCCACAGTCCCGCGGGCGCGTCGACCAGCTCCACGGGCTCGGCACCCAGCGATCGCAGGACCTCCGCCTCCCGGCCGAACCCGTCGTCGGGTCCGGGCCCGGACGGTCCGCCGCCACCGACGTCAGGCCTGGCCATCGAACGCCTCCAGTTCTCGACGGATCCGCTCCAGCCCCCGGCGGATCGAGCTCTTCACGGTGCCGAGCGGCGCGCCGGTGCGCTCGGCGATCTCGGCATGCGACAGGCCGTCGATGAAGGCCAGGCGGATCCAGGTGCTGCCCGGCTCCTCCAGGCGCTCGAGCACCTCCGCCACCAGGATGCGCGTGGCCACCAGGTCGAGGGCCGGATCCGAGGTGGCCGAGGTGCCGTCGGCAGACAGGTCGACGAGGTCGCCGGACGCGACCGAGGCGTTCCGGTACGTGCGGCGCAGGTGGTCGGTCACCTTGAACTTGGCGATGCCCATGATCCAGCCGCCGAGCGATCCCGTGGCCGGGTCGAAGCGCTGCCGCGACCGCCACGCGGCGAGGAACACCTCCTGGGTCACGTCGGCCGCCTGGTCCGACACCAACTTGCGGCAGTAGGTGAACACGGCCCGCTGGTGGGCGTCGTAGACCCGGCGCAACGCATCTGGTTCGCCGGCGGCGAACGCTTCCGCGACGTCGTCGTCGGACGTCCGGGTCCTCATCGATCGGACACTACCGGCCAGACGCGGCGCGACGTCCGTCGGGTGGGGGCGACAGTCGGGTGAGGGGGCGACGGCACCGGCGAGCACACCTCGTCCTTCGCTCTGGTGGGGCGATCGGATGCACCCGGGCCCGGACCGTCGCAGATCGCGATCCGGTGCATCCGTTCCGGCGGCGAGCACGAAGGACGTACCGACCGTCGACCGGCGGTCGCTACGACCAGAGGAGCAACCATGCGCAAGACCCTGATCGGACTCATGGCCGCACTTGCAGCCGTGCTCGTCCTGCCCACCGCCGCCGGCGCGACCGCGTCGAAGGCTCCCACCCCATCCCCAGGCGCCCAGGTGTACGTCGTGCACGGGCTCCCCCTGCCCGACTCGGCGACCGGGCCGGGCACGCCCGTCGACGTGTACGTCGACGGCAACCGTCTGCTCGACGACTTCACCTTCGGGGCCACCGCGGGACCGGTGACGCTGCCCGCGGGCACCTACGACGTCGAGATCCGGACGCCCGACGGCGCCACCACGCTGATCGACCGCTCCGTGCAGGTGCCCTCGAAGGGCAGCTTCTCGCTCGTGGCCAGCTACGTGGACGCCGCCGGCACTCCCGGCATCAACGTGTTCGCGAACGACACGAGCCGCCCCTGGCCGGGCTTCGGGGCGATCGCCCTGCACCACGCCGCCGCCGCCCCGTCCGTCGACGTGGACCTGGGACTCTTCCCGCTCAGCCGGGCGCTGCCGTGGCTGAAGCTGCAGGCGGTCACCTCGGCGCCGAACGGCGCGCAGGCCCGCTTCGTGTTCCCGACCTGGCTCGCCTACACCGCCGACGTCCGTGTCGCCGGCACCGACCAGGTCGTCCTGTCGCTCGACGACGTGCGGCTGAAGCGCAACGTCCTGACCAACGTCTACGTCGTGGGCTCCGCCGCCGACGGCACCCTCCAGGCGCTGGTCACCACGATCCCCACCACCAGGTGAGTGCGGAAGTGGGGGGGGGGGGCGGGGCCGGGCGCCGC
>JAEZAI010000261.1 GCA_023427825.1 Actinomycetes bacterium | reverse complement strand
GTGGTCAGCCCGGCGCTGCAGCTGCTGACCTACCCCATGCTCGACGACCGGACGGTGCTGCGCGAGGACGTCGACGAGACGGGCTTCCGTCTCTGGGGCAACCGGTCGAACCACTACGGGTGGGCGTCGTACCTGGGCGCCGAGCCCGGGTCCGACGGCCTCACCGCTCCGGCGGTGCCGGCTCGTTGCGAGGATCTCTCCGGACTCGCACCCGCGTGGATCGGGGTCGGGACGCTCGACCTCTTCCTCGACGAGGACCTGACCTACGCCGAGCGGTTGCGAGACGCCGGGGTGCCCTGCGACGTGGACGTGGTCGACGGCGGGTTCCACGCGTTCGACCGCATCGCGGCGCGGAGCCGGGTCGCCCGCGGGTTCTGCCTCGCGCAGGCCCGTGCGCTCAAACGAGCGCTCCGCATCCCCGCGAACGCCTGAACCCGCTCGCCGCACCCGGGTCAGTTCGGCATCTCACCGACGAGCCCCTGCAGGACGATGTCCACGTCGGACAGGCGCCAGCCGTCCGGCGTGCGGCGGGCCCCGTAGGCGACGCGCAGTCCCGCCGTCCGGTGCGGGACCTCGTCCTCGCGGAAGGCGTACACCAGCTGGTTGGCGGTGATCGACGCGGTCTCACCCGCGAGGTCGACCAGCACGTCCGTGTGGAAGTGCTGCGCTCGCTCGTCGGTGTCGTTGGCCGGGTCGACGCGTGCGATGACCGCGTCGATGCCGCGGATGTCGCCACGCGGACCGGACGCGACCACGTCCTCGGTGTACACGTGTCGCGGATCTCCGCCGTGGCCGTCGAGCCACGCCCCGAGGCGACCCAGCAGGTCCTGGAGCTCGAGTCGGTCGGTGAGTCGGCCGACTGCGCCGTCGCGGTCCGTCACTTCGGTGGTGCTCATGGAGCGTCCCTCCTTGATCGTTGGTCCTACCAACGATAACGCGGTTCGTTGGTCCTGCCAACGAAGTGGCTAGCATCGACGCCGATGGACGTGCCCGCCGCGCTCGCCTCCAAGCCGCCCTTCCTGGTCACGCAGGCGGCCGCGATCGCCCATCGGCTCGCGTCCGAGGCGTTCGAGCGCGCCGGCGCCCGGGGGTACGAGTACCGGCTCCTCGCGGTGCTCGACGAGGTCGGTCCCCGCAGCCAGGCGGACCTGGGTCGCGCGACACGGATGGATCGGAGCGACGTCGCGACCACGCTCGACGCCCTGGAGCGTGACGGGCACGTCAGGCGGGCGGCCGATCCCGGCGACGGGCGACGGAAGCTGGTGACGGTCACCGCCGCCGGCCGCCGCCGGTTGCGGGCGATCGAGGCGGAGCTCGAGGTCGCGCAGCAGCGCTTCACCGCGCCGCTGGGCGAGCGGGACCGCGACCGTCTGGTCGAGCTCCTCCGCGCGGTCCTCGGTGACGCTGCGGGATGAGTCGTGCGACTCAGACGCCCGAGCGCTCGCCGAGGACGTCGCGCAGCTTGTGGCGGGAGTCCACGCCGAGCTTCCGATACACCTTGCGCAGGTGGTAGTCGACGGTCGCGGCGCTCAGGAAGAGCTGCGCCGCGATCTCCCGGTTGGTCTCCTGCTGCGCGGCGAGCCGGGCGATCGTGGCCTCCTGCGGTGTCAGCTCCGTGGCCACCGACCCGTCCTTCCGTCGGACTCGCCGGCCCGCGGCGGCGAGCTCCTTCTCGGCCCGCTCGGCGAACCGCGTCGCCCCCATCTCCCGGAACATCTCGTCGGCGGTCTCGAGCTGGACCCGTGCGTCGCCCCGGCGCATCTGCCGGCGCAACCACTCGCCGTAGAGGAGGTGGGTCCGGGCCAGCTCGGTCCTGACCGGTGTGGCGCCCAGCTCGGCGAGCGCCCGCAGGAAGTGCGGCTCGGCGTCGTCGCCGGCGAGGAGTGCGGTGGAACGGCTGCAGAGCCCGATCGCCCAGCCGGTCCCGCACGCCGTCGCTCGCTCCTCCAGGCGTCGCAGCCCGGCGGCGGCCTTCTCGTGGTCGCCGGCCCGATGTGCGGCCTCGACGAGGTCGCCCAGCGTCTTGCCGCCCGACGAGAACGGGTCGCGCTCGAAGATCGGCCACGCCGCCCGCAGCGCGGCGTCGTAGCGGCCCAGGCTGAGCTCGAGCAGCACCAGGGATGACTGCGCGAGGTTGAAGGTGTGCCCGGCCCGGCTCGCGGTCATCGCGTCGGACTGCAGGAGGTCGATCGCCAGGCGGGTCAGTTCCTCGTCGCCGTTCCACGCCGCGAGCTCCACCCCGAAGAGGCCCCAGATCGGGCTCTTGTCACCGAGCGAGCGGGAGAGGTCCGCGGCCTCGGCCCACATGGCCCCGGCCTTCTCGAAGTGACCGCACCACGTCTCGCCGAACGCCGCGGTCGAGATCGTGCTCCTGAGCAGACCGAGCGCCCGGTGGGCGCGCTCGGTCGACATCCGCGCCCGCATGTAGGCGTTGAACTCGTCCACGTCGAGCAGGTCGGATGCGAGCAGCGAGACGACCGAGGACCACCGGACGGTGCTGGGCAGCTCGGCCTCCCGGGGGACCAACCGCAGCGCAGCCCGCATGAGGTCCGCGGCGGCGGCGTGCCCCGAAGTGATGCGGACGGCGAGCGCCCTGATGACAGTGGGGATCGCAGACGCGTCGTCGTCGGTCAGCGTCGCCAGGGCCCGCGCGGCCATCTCCGCGGGCAATCCGGGCTGGGCCAGGTGGGAGCTCATGATGGCGAAGAAGAGGCCCTCGAGGTAGGTGATCCGCGCCAGCTCCATGTCGAGCGGCTCCATGGTGCGCGCCGCGTCGAGGAGGACGGGCAGAGCGTCGGCGGGACGGGTCAGCGACACGAGCGAGACGTGGAGACGTTCCGCCCGGGCCCGTTCTAGGGGATCGGTGATGGTCGGGAGCAGCTCCTCCA
>JAEZAI010000192.1 GCA_023427825.1 Actinomycetes bacterium | reverse complement strand
AACGACTCGCGGATGGCCGCGACCCAGAACGCCAGGCCGCCGGCATCCAGGCCCAGGCGACGGGAGGCCTCGGCGTCGTCCAGCCCGGTGCACACCGCGGCACTGGCCGGGTCGCCGTCCTCGGGGTCGACCGCGCCGCCCGGGAACACGTAGGCGCCGCCCACGAAGTCCGACGCGAGGTTCCGCTGCATCAGGCACACCTCGAGCCCGTCGTCGCCGTCGCGCACGAGCATGACGGTGGCCGCGTCGCGGACCGGCACGTCCTCGGGGCGCAGCGCGCCGAGCGGGACCGTGTTCACGCGAACGTGCTCCGGCGCGATCGTGGGGCGGTCAGCGGGGCGGATCGATCTCGCGCGGTCCGTCGACCTCGACGTCGATGACCTCGGCGTAGGAGTCGGTGACCTCGTGGCTCTCCGCGTCCACCACCCCGCCGCGCCAGCCGGAGCGGCCCCGGCCGGCGGCACCACCGAAAGATGTGCCGAACGAGCCCAGCGGGGCGCCGCCGAAGGAGGCCGAGAAGATCGCGGCGGAGCGGGCGGCCCGGCGTTCGATCCACCGGGCGACCACGGGTCGCAGCAGCGCCCGGGTGGGCGGGAAGAGCAGGAGCAGCCCCGGCACCGCGGTGAGGAAGCCGGGGACGATCAGCAGCACGCCGCCCACCACGACCATGAGGCCGTCGAGCAGCGAGTCCGTGGGCTGACGACCGGCCGCGAGCTCGGCGTTGACCTTCCGCCACACGCTGAGACCCTCGGAGCGGATCAGGACGAAGCCGAGGAGGCTCAGCCCGACGAGCAGGAGCACGGTGGGGAGCGCACCGATCCACTGGGCGACGAGGATCGCGGCCCAGATCTCCAGGACCGGGAGGACCAGGAAGAGCAGGAGGGCGACCACGGCGACACCCTACGACGACGGGCCGCGACCGCGACCCTCGAGGCGGGACCCTCCGCAGAGGCCGCTCAGGTTGTCCGCCGGTGCGGCCGGCACGTCGCCGGGTCAGGCCTCGATCAGGGCTCGCCGTTCGGCCTCGTTGAGGCCGCCCCAGATGCCGTGCGGCTCCCGGATCTCCAGCGCGTAGTCGAGGCACTCGTGCTGGGCCGGGCACTCGGCGCAGATGGCCTTGGCGCGCCGTTCGCGCTCCAGGCGATCGGCCTTGCGCTCGAACTGCGGCGGCGGGAAGAAGACCGCGGCCTGCGGTCCCCTGCAGGCTGCCTTGACCTGCCACATGTCGTGGACCTGTTGTGCACTCACCGGTCGGACCCCCCCTTTCGGTGTGCGGCGCACCCTATTCACGCCCTCCGACGGTGCTCAAGGAGCAATTTGTGCGCGCCCTGCTCGCGATCGCGAGCGGCCCGGGTGAGACGGCCCGGGCGGCCCCGATCGGCGACGCCCCGGCCTTCGGGGAGAGGTGGCGCCGCGAGCCGGATCAGGCGCCGGAGGGACGGTCGGACGCCGCGCTGCCGGCGTCGCTGCCCGCGTCCGTCGGGGCCGCGCCCCGCCGGCGGTTGCGCATCTCCCGGTAGTCGATGGCGCCGCCCTCCTCGGGCTCCACCTCGAGCACCAGCCCGTCGATCGCCACCACCCGGACCCGCTCGCCCGGCTGGATCGGCGTGGCCCGGTTGACCCGTGCCCGCCAGAGCGCGCCCGTGACGGTCACCGTCCCCTCGGGGTCGACCGTGGTCGTGGCGCTGCCCAGCTCGCCGATCATCCACTCGCGCCCGATCGTGGGGGTGGCGAAGCGGGTCCGGACCATGGCGGCCATGCCGGAGAACATGGAGACGCCGATGCCGACGATGCCCGCGGTCAGCGCGATCCAGGTGGGCTTGAACTCGGTCATCAGGAACAGGGAGGCCACGACGAACATGGCCATGCCGATGATCGTCCAGGCGCGCGGGATGCCGGTCTGCACGTCGATCGCGAACGCCACGAAGCTCAGCACGAAGAGCGCGAGCGCCCACTGCGCGTGGGGCAGCTCGGCCAGGCCGTAGCCGCCCAGGACGGTGAACAGCGCGCCGACGACGCCGGCGATGCCGATGCCGGCCGTGAAGAACTCGAACACGAGCAGGCCCAGGCCGATCGTGAGCAGCAGGTAGGCGACCGACGGGCTGGCGACGGTGTGGAAGAGCTGGGTCGACAGCGGCAGCTTGGAGAAGCGGACGGTCGTGAGCGGCACCGTGCGGCGCTCGCCGTCCTCGGTCTTGGTCTCGGTCTCCACCCCGTCGAGCTGCACGATGTGCTCGCCGATCGTGGGCGAGAACCGGGTGACCAGGCCCGCCTTCACCGCCGCCTCGCCGGAGAACGACCGGTCCATCGCCGCCTGCTTCGGGCCCTCGAACAGGTCGCCGAACCGTGCACGGGACAGCCGCTGATGACCGACGTCACCGATCGACGCGCCGGGTGCGATGCCGGAGCTGTCGGCCACCTGCACGAGCTCGGCGGCGCCGCCGCGCGCGTCGGAGCCCGACGGTCCGATCCAGACCGACACGGGCACGTCCGAGCCCTGGATCGCCTCGGCCACCTGGTCCAGACGGGCGTCGCCCACGGCGGCGCCCCGGCTGTCGAACTGCAGGATGACGGCCACCACGCCGTCGGAGCGGCGGGCGGACGCCAGGGTGTCGACGATGAAGTCCGCCTCGATCTCGTCGATCAGGCCGTTGACGGCCACCACGTCGACGCAGCCGTGGTCCGCGCACGAGTTGGACTGAGCCCCGGCAGGGGTGGCCAGGAGGCTGCCGAGCGCACCGATCCCGAGCAGCAGCAGGGCCACCGCTGCGCCGAGCCGGCGCCGCGATCGGTGCGGTCGAGGGGTAGGAGGGATGGCGCCGGGGGTGCGGCGCAGGGGCGCGGCACGCCGTTCGGCGGGACGTCCCCGCCGGACATCGCTGGTCACGGCACTGGCTAGTGTGCCCAACTCGAGGGCCTCCGAGGGGACGTCGTGGATCCTGCGCAGTTTCTCACCGCATCAGGTGTGATCATCGTCGCCGGGAAGGGCGGCGTGGGCAAAACCGCTGTCAGCGCGGCGATCGCCGTGGCCGCCTCGTCGGTCGGTCTCCGCACCCTGATCGTGGAGGTCGAGGGCAAGGGTGGCATGGCCTCGATGTTCGACTCGCAGGGCCTCCGCTACGACGAGGCCGCGCTCGTCGAAGCCGCCGAGGGCCACGCCGGCGTGCGCGCCCGCACGGTGACGCCCGACGACGCGCTGCTCGACTACCTGGCCGACCGCGGGCTGCACCGGATCTCCAACCGCCTCGTGTCGACCGGCCTGCTGGACATCGTGTCCACGGCCGTGCCGGGCATCCGCGACATCCTCGTCCTGGGCAAGGTCAAGCAGCTCGAGCGCAGCCGCGAGCACGACCTCATCGTCCTCGACGCGCCTGCCGCGGGCCACGCGATCACGTTCCTGCGCTCGGCGTCGGGCCTGGCCGACGCGGTGAAGGTCGGGCCGATCAACGCCCAGGCCGCGGATGTGCTCGAGCTGCTCATCGACCCGGCCCGCTGCCGCGTCGTCCTGGTCACCGTCCCGGAGGAGACGCCGGTCAACGAGCTCATCGAGACCGCGTACAGCCTGGAGGACCAGGTGGGCGTGGCGCTCGGACCCGTCGTCGTGAACGGGGTGGTCGAGGACCTGCCCGGGCTGGCGGTGCCGCCCGAGGTGGCGGCGGAGGAGGTCGGCGTGCGGCTGCTCGACGGCGAGGCCGAGGTGCT
>JAEZAI010000134.1 GCA_023427825.1 Actinomycetes bacterium | reverse complement strand
GGCCAGGACCGCGCCAAGAAGATCCTCTCGGTCGCGGTCTACAACCACTACAAGCGGGTCCAGCACGGCGCCACGCGCTCCGGTCCCGACGAGGTGGAGCTCGCCAAGAGCAACATCATGCTCATCGGCCCCACCGGCTGCGGCAAGACGCTGCTCGCGCAGACGCTCGCACGCATGCTCAACGTGCCGTTCGCGATCGCGGACGCCACGGCGCTCACCGAGGCCGGCTACGTGGGCGAGGACGTCGAGAACATCCTCCTCAAGCTGATCCAGGCCGCCGACTTCGACGTGAAGAAGGCCGAGACCGGGATCATCTACATCGACGAGATCGACAAGGTCGCCCGGAAGTCCGAGAACCCGTCGATCACCCGCGACGTCTCCGGCGAGGGCGTGCAGCAGGCGTTGCTCAAGATCCTCGAGGGCACCACGGCGTCGGTGCCGCCGCAGGGCGGCCGCAAGCACCCGCACCAGGAGTTCATCCAGATCGACACCACGAACATCCTGTTCATCTGCGGCGGTGCGTTCGCCGGGCTGGACAAGATCGTGGAGCAGCGGGTCGGCAAGAAGGGCATCGGCTTCGGCGCCGAGGTCCGGTCGGTCAACGAGCGCCGCGAGGGCGACCTGTTCGCCCAGGCGCTCCCCGAGGACCTGCTGAAGTTCGGTCTCATCCCCGAGTTCGTCGGCCGCCTCCCCGTCATGGGCGTGGTCGACAACCTGGACCGCGAGGCCCTGATCCAGATCCTCGTCGAGCCCAAGAACGCGCTGGTCAAGCAGTACCGCAAGTTCTTCGAGCTCGAAGAGGTGGAGCTGGAGTTCACCGACGAGGCGCTCGCCGCCGTCGCCGACCAGGCGCTCGCCCGCGGCACCGGCGCCCGCGGGCTCCGGGCCATCCTCGAGGAGGTGCTGCTCGGCGTCATGTACGAGCTGCCCTCCCGCACCGACGTCAGCAAGGTCGTCGTGGACGAGGACTCGGTGCTCGAGAAGGTGAACCCGACCCTCGTGCCCCGCTCCGGCAAGCCCCGCTCCAGCCGGCCGCGCCGCGCCGCCTCCTGAGCGCGCCGCGCTCGGCCGCTGCGCTCCGCACCGCCGTCGCCATGGGCATCGTCGACTCCCTGGCCTGGCTCGACTCCCACCTGGACCACGAGTCCAGCTCGGTGGGCATCGCAGCGGGCCGGGTCGAGGGGCTCGACCTCGCCGCCATGTCCGAGCTGGTCGCGCTGCTCGGCGACCCGCAGGCCGAGGTGCCGACGATCCACGTCACCGGCACCAACGGCAAGGGCTCGGTCACCGCGATGGTCGTCGGGCTGCTCCAGGCGCACGGTCTGAGCGTCGGCAGCTACACCAGCCCGCACCTCGAGCGCATCAACGAGCGGCTGCGTCGCGACGGCGAGCCGATCGACGACGAGACGCTGTCGGAGGTGCTCGACGGGTTGCGGGCGATCGAGCCGCTGCTCGCTGCCCGGCCGAGCTGGTTCGAGCTGGTCACCGCCGCCGCGTTCCGGTGGTTCGCCGAGGCCCCGGTCGACGTCGCCGTCGTCGAGGTCGGGTTGCTCGGGCGCTACGACGCCACCAACGTCGTCGACGCACGGGTGGCGGTCGTGACCGGTGTCGGCGGCGACCACACGGACTTCCGCCCCGGGTGGGAGCTGGCCGTGGCGGGGGAGAAGGCCGGGATCATCGGTCCCGACTCCGCCGCCGTGCTCGGCCGGATGGAGCCCGAGCTCCGCGAGGTGTTCCGGGCCGAGGGCCCGGCGTCGCTCGTGGCCGAGGACGTGGACTTCGAGGTGCTGTCGAGCAGCGTCGCGATCGGCGGCCGGCTGGTCGAGATCGGCGGCGTCCACGAGCGCTACGACGACATCTTCCTGCCGCTCCACGGCGACGCGCAGGCCCACAACGCCGCCGTGGCGGTGGCCGCGGTCGAGACCTTCTTCGACCGGGCGCTGGACCCCGACCTGGTGCGCGACGGGCTGGCCATGGTCCGCCTGGAGGGACGCGTCGAGGTCGTCGCCCACCAGCCGCTCGTCATCCTGGACGGCGCCCACAACCCCGACGCCCTGCGCTCGCTCGGCGCCACGCTCGACGACGAGTTCTCCGCCATCGGTTCGCGGACCGTCGTGCTCGGCCTGCTCGCCGGGCGGGACCCCGACCAGGCCGTGGCGGCGGTGGCGTCACTTCGGCCCGACCTCGTGGTGTGCACCACGGCGGACCCGGACGACCGAGGTCTGCCTGCGGAGGTGCTCGCCGCCGCGTGCGAGCGCGCGGGCCTCGCCAACGAGACGGTCTCGCTGCCCGGCGACGCGGTCCTGCGGGCGCTGTCGCACGCGCAGGAGGAGGACCTGGTGGTCGTCACCGGCAGCTTCCGGCTGATCGGCCCGGCCCGGGCCGCCGTCGCCGCCGCGCTGTCCTGATCGGTTCCCGCCGACCCCCGGGTTCTGTTGCGCGATCTACGGCAAAGGAGTCGTAGATCGCGCAACGAAGCGGGTGGAGGGGCGCCTCAGGCGAGGCCGGGGAACCAGAGCTCGATCTCGCGGGCGGCCGACTCGGTGCCGTCGGAGCCGTGGACCAGGTTCTCGTTGGTGGTGGTGGCGAAGTCGCCGCGGATCGAGCCCGGCTGGGCGTCCTCGACCTTGGTCTTGCCGATCAGGGTCCGCATGAGGTGCCAGGTGCCGTCGTCGGGACCCTCGACCACCATCGCCACGACCGGGCCGCGGGTGAGGAACGTCACGAGCTCGCCGAAGAACGGCTTGTCGGAGTGCTCGTCGTAGTGCGCCTCGGCGAGCGCCACCTCGGGGGTCCGCATGTCCATGGCCACGATCCGCAGGCCCTTGCGCTCGATGCGGGAGATGATCTCGCCCACCAGGCCCCGCTCCACGGCGTCGGGCTTGCACATGATGAAGGTCCTGGTCACGGTCTGGCTCCTGGTTCGTCGCTGCGGGGGCAGGGATCGAAGGGTAGGAGCGGCCGACCCCGGGGGGCGAACCCGGACCTGTGGGTCCGCTCGGCCGGCCCGGACCGCGTGGCTGAAGGGACCGACAGGCAGGACAGGGGGCACTGGTCGGACGGTCCCCGAGTCGGTAGGGTCATTGCGGTTTTGTTGCGGCGCCGTCGTCGCTTCGCACCGACCGTCCCCGGGTGCCGCCCACCCCGAGGATGCTCCCCCCGAGCGCGTGGCCGTCCGGTCGCACGCACCCGTCGACGCCCGAGTACTTTGAGGACGCTCCTATGGCACGGTTCAACTCGTCGTTCCTCGGCCGTGACATGGCGGTCGACCTGGGCACCGCCAACACCCTCGTCTACGTCCGCGGCGAGGGCATCGTGCTCCACGAGCCGTCCGTCGTCGCCGTGCAGGTGAAGGACGGCCGCGCGGTGGCCGTCGGCACCGAGGCCAAGCGCATGATCGGCAAGACGCCGGCGCACATCCAGGCCATCCGGCCGCTGAAGGACGGCGTGATCTCGGACTTCGAGGTCTGCGAGACCATGCTCCGCTACTTCATCCAGCGGGTGCACAACAGCCGCTTCTCCAAGCCGCGGATGATCATCTGCGTGCCCTCCGGCGTGACCGGTGTGGAGCAGCGGGCGGTCCAGGACGCGGCGGAGTTCGCCGGCGCCCGCAAGCCGGCCCGCATCATCGAGGAGCCGATGGCCGCCGCGATCGGCGCCGGGCTGCCGGTCCACGAGCCGACCGGCAACATGATCGTCGACATCGGCGGCGGCACCACCGAGGTCGCCATGATCTCGCTGGGTGGCGTGGTCACCAGCCAGTCCGTCCGCGTCGGCGGCGACGAGCTGGACGACGCGATCATCCAGTACATCAAGAAGGAGTACAGCCTCGCCCTGGGCGAGCGCACCGCCGAGGTCGTGAAGATGGAGCTCGGTTCCGCGTGGGAGCTCGAGCAGGAGCTGCAGGCCGAGATCCGGGGCCGGGACCTGGTCACCGGCCTCCCCAAGACGATCGTCACCTCGACCCACGAGATCCGCGAGGCCATCGAGGAGCCCGTCTCCTCGATCGTCGACGCGGTGAAGGTCACCCTCGACAAGACCCCGCCCGAGCTGGCGGCCGACGTCATGGAGCGCGGCATCGTGCTCGCTGGTGGCGGCGCGCTGCTCAAGGGACTGCCCACCCGGCTCGCCCAGGAGACCGGCATGCCCATCCGGATCGCCCCGCGACCGCTCGAGGCGGTCGCGCTCGGCTCCGGCATGGCGCTCGAGGAGTTC
>JAEZAI010000118.1 GCA_023427825.1 Actinomycetes bacterium | reverse complement strand
CGGCGCCGCGCTCCCCCAGCTCGGGCTCGGCGGCCACCAGGTCGGCCAGCGGGATGCCCTCATCGAGCGAGCGGCGCACGAGCGCGCCGACGATCCCGTGGGCCGAGCGGAACGGCACGCCGTCGGTCACCAGGAGCTCGGCCAGGTCGGTCGCGGCCGCGTACGGCGAGTCGGCCGCCTCGGCCATGCGCTCGGGCCGGAACGAGATCGTCGACCAGAGGCCCTGCATGGCGAGCAGGCCCAGGCGGACCGTGTCGAGCGCGTCGAACAGCGGCTCCTTGTCCTCCTGGAGGTCGCGGTTGTAGGCCAGCGGCAGCGACTTCATGGTCGCCAGGAAGCCCGTGAGGTCGCCGATCAACCGACCGGCCTTGCCCCGGGCCAGCTCGGCGACGTCGGGGTTCTTCTTCTGCGGCATCATCGACGAGCCGGTGGCGTACGTGTCGTCGAGCACGGCGAAGCCGAACTCGTCGCTGGTCCACAGGACGACCTCCTCCCCCATGCGCGACAGGTGCAGCCCGATCGTGCAGAGCACGAACAGCGACTCGGCCACGAAGTCCCGGTCGGACGTGGCGTCGAGGGAGTTCTCGAAGCGCGCCGGGAAGCCGGCATCGGCCGCGGTCGCGTCGGGGTCGAGCGGCAGCGAGGTGCCGGCCAGCGCGCCCGCACCCAGGGGCGACACGTCCACGCGCCGACGGCAGTCGGCCAGCCGGTCGACGTCGCGCAGCAACGCCCAGGCGTGGGCCATCAGGTGATGGGCCAGCAGCACCGGCTGGGCCCGCTGCAGATGCGTGTAGCCGGGCAGCCGGACGGGACCGCCGCCGGACCCCTCGGTCAGCGACCGGTCGGCGCGGGCGGCCAGCACGTCGACGAGCCCCAGCACCAGGTCCGCGGTGACGGCGAGCTGACGCACCACGTGGTGGCGGAACGCGGTCGCCACCTGGTCGTTGCGGGACCGACCGGTGTGGATCTTGCCGCCGGCCGGCCCGACCAGCTCCGTCACGCGTCGCTCGATCGCGGTGTGGACGTCCTCGTCGGACGGCACGAAGCGCAGGTCGCCCGAGCGGAACTCCATCTCGACCGAGTCGAGGCCGCCGAGCAGGGCCGCCAGCTCGTCGTCGTCCAGCAGGCCGGCGCGGTGCAGCCCGCGGACGTGGGCCTTGGAGCACGCCACGTCGTCGGGCAGCAGCCGCTGGTCGTAGCTCAACGACTCGGTGAACTCCACCAGGGCCTCCGCCGGCGCGACGTCGAACCGGCCGTGCCAGAGCTGGCCGCGCCCGGCCTCCTCCCCGCCGGTCACGCCGTCGCCGTCGCTCATCGCTGCGAACCGGGTCCCTGGACGTCGGACCACGTCTGCACGCCGAGGCCCCAGATGCGGACGAAGCCCTCGGAGTCCGCGTGGCGGAACCGGTCCGCCGCGTCGTAGGTGGCCAGGCCGTAGTCGTAGAGCGACTTGGGAGCCCGCCGTCCCACGACCCAGCAGCGGTTCGGCTCGAGCCGCAGCCGCACGTCGCCGGTCACGTGCTCCTGGGACACGTCGATGAACGCGTCCAGGGCGTCGCGCAGCGGCGAGTACCACAGCCCGTCGTAGACCAGCTCGGCGTAGCGGTGCTGCAGGGCGATCTTCTGGCGACCGAGGTCGCGCTCCACCGTCAACGACTCCAGGTCGCGGTGCGCCATGATCACCGCGAGCGCGCCGGGCGCCTCGTAGGTCTCGCGGCTCTTGATGCCGACCCGCCGGTTCTCGACCATGTCGATGCGGCCCCAGCCGTAGCTGCCGACCAGGTGGTTGAGCTCGATGATGATCTCGAAGAGCGGCTTGGCCTGGCCGTCGAGCGCCACCGGGACGCCCTTGTCGAAGCTGATCGTGAACTGGGTGGGCTCGGTGGCCGTGGGCTTCGTCATCTTCCAGACGCCCTCGGGCGGCTCCGCCCACGGGTCCTCCATCTCGCCGCACTCGATGGCCCGGCCCCAGAGGTTGTCGTCGATCGAGTACAGCTTCTCCTTGGTGGCCCCCACCGGGATGCCGTGGGTGGCGGCGTACTCGATGGAGTCCTCTCGGGTGAAGCCCCAGTTGCGCACGGGGGCGCGCTGCTCCAGGTCGGGGGCCAGCGCCATGTAGCTGACCTCGAAGCGCACCTGGTCGTTGCCCTTGCCCGTGCAGCCGTGCGCCACGCCGTCCGCCCCGTACTTGCGGGCGATCTCCACCTGCTTCTTGGCGATCAGCGGACGCGACAGCGCGGACACCAGTGGGTACTGGTCCTCGTACAGCGCGTTGGCCTTGATCAGCGGGGCGAGGAAGTCGTCCGCGAACTCCTGGCGCAGGTCGAGCTCCTCGTACGCGATGGCGCCGGCGCCCAGGGCCTTCTCGCGGTTGCCGTCGAGGGTGCCCTCCTGGCCCACGTCCGCGGACAGGCAGACGACCTCCACGCCGAGGTGCTCGATCATCCACCGCACCGCCACCGAGGTGTCGAGCCCACCGCTGTAGGCCAGCACCACCCGCTTCGCCATCCTGTCCGTCCCTTCTGTTCCTTCAGATCCGATTCCGTCAGCCGTCCAGGCCCACTCTGGCCTCAGCCGTCCAGGCCGGCCAACTGCTGGAGCTGGTCGGCCACGCCGCCACCGCCGCCCTCGCGGGCGATCACGAGCAGCGTGTCGTCGCCGGCCACCGTGCCGACCACGTTGTCCAGCCCGTTGCGGTCGATCGCCGAGGCGACCACGTGCGCGGAGCCCGGCGGCGTGCGCAGCACTACCAGGTCGCCCGAGCGGTCGACCTCGACCAGCCAATCCCCCAGCACGCGGCGCAGGTGGTCCTGCGGACTGACCTGCTCGCGCGGCAGCTCGGGGATGGCGTAGACGGTCTCGCCGCCCGGCACCCGCACCTTGATCGCGCCGAGCTCCTCGAGGTCGCGCGACACCGTGGCCTGCGTGACGGTCACGCCGTCGGCCGCCAGCAACTCGGTGAGCTGCGCCTGGTTGGTGACCCGGTGATCGACGAGCAGACGGGAGATCTTGTGCTGGCGCTGCTGCTTGCCGGCCATCAGGCCGCGCCTCCCGCCTCGGCCCCCAGCCACACGAGCAGGCCCCGGGCCGAGTGCATGCGGTTGTGCGCCTGGGGCCAGATGCGGCTCTGCCGCCCGTCGAGCACCCCGTCGGTCGCCTCGTCGCCCCGGTGCGCGGGCAGGCAGTGGAGGAACACGGCGTCGGGCTCCGCGGCCGCCATCATCGCCTCGTCCACCCGCCAGCGGCCGAACGCCTCGCGGCGGATCCGCTGCTCCTCCTCCTGGCCCATCGAGTACCACGCGTCGGTGTAGACGGCCTGCGCGCCGGCCACCGCCTCGTAGGGGTCGTCGATGACCGCCACGTCCGCGCCCGACGAGCGGATGCGATCGAGCTGCTCGTCGTCGAAGCGGTACCCGGGAGGGCTGCTGATCCGGAACGACACGCCGGTCAGCCCGCAGCCGATCCCGAGCGACCGCGCCACGTTGTTGGCGTCGCCGACGTAGGCGAGCGTGAGGCCGTCGAGCTGGCCGAAGCACTGCCGCAGGGTCAGCAGGTCGGCGAGGGTCTGCACCGGATGCGCGTCGTCGGACAGCAGGTTGACCACCGGCACCGAGGACGCCGCGGCCATGCGCTCGAGCTTGTGGTGCTCGAAGACCCGGGCCCCGATCACGCCACCGAAGCCGGACATCAGCCGGCCCAGGTCCTCCGCGGTCTCGCGGGTGTCGATCCCGACCTCGGCGCCGGTGAGGGCCACCGGGTGGCCACCGACCTGCACGATCGCCATCTCCATGGACGTGCGCGTCCGGGCGGAGGGCTTCTCGAAGATGAGGACGCCGCCCGAACCGGCGAGCACCTTCGGCGGATCCTCGATCTCGGACAGGTCCAGGATGCGCAGGAGCTCGGCCGACGTGAGGTCGTCGACCTCGAGCAGGTGGCGCGGGGCGGGTCCGGGTCGGGGCTCGGACATCAGGATGCTCCTCCGGAGAGATCGGCGAGTGCGGCGGCGATCGCGTCGGTGCCGACCTGCAGCTCCTCGTCGGTGATCAGCAGGCTCGGGGCCAGGCGCAGCGCCGTCGGCGTCACGGCGTTGGTCACCACGCCGTCATCCAGCAGGCGGGCGTAGAGGTCGCGGGCGTCGACGTCGACCTCGATCGCGATCAGGGCGCCGAGGCCGCGCACGTCGACCACGCCGGGGGCGTCGTGCAGCGCGCTCGCCACCAGGTCGCCGATGTGGCGCGCCCGGGCCGGGACGTCGGCCTCCTCCATGACGGCGAGCACCGCGCGGGCCGCCGAAGCGGCGAGGGGCTGGCCCCCGTACGTGGTGGCGTGGTCCCCGGGTTCGAACGCTGCGGCCACGTCGGCGCGCGCCCAGCACGCCCCGATCGGTACGCCGTTGCCCAGCGCCTTGGCCATGGTCACGACGTCGGGGACGATCCCGAAGTGCTGGTGGGCGAACCAGGCGCCGCAGCGCCCGAGGCCGGTCTGCACCTCGTCGACCATGAACAGGACGCCGCGCTCGTCGCAGAGCTCCCGCACGCCCCGGAAGTACTCGGCCGAGGCCGGGTTCACGCCGCCCTCACCCTGGACCGGCTCGAGCAGCACGGCCGCGACCGACGGGTCGAGCGCGGCCGCCAGCGAGTCGAGGTCCTCCCACGCCACGTGCACGAACCCCTCGGGCAGCGGCTGGAACGCCTCGTGCTTGGTGGGCTGACCGGTGGCGTGCAGGGTGGCGAGCGTGCGGCCGTGGAAGCTGCCGTACGCCGAGACGACCTTGTAACGGCCCGGGGCGCCGCCGAACTTCCGGGCGAGCTTGATCGCACACTCGTTGGCCTCGGCCCCCGAGTTGCTGAAGAAGACGCGGCCGCCCCCGCCCAGCAGGCGGTCGAGGGTGGTCGCCACGTCGGGCCCCGGCAGCGTCCCGAACAGGTTGGACGTGTGCAGCAGCGTCTGCGACTGCTCGCACAGCGCGGCCGCGACCGCCGGGTGCGAGTGGCCGAGCGAGGTGACCGCCAGCCCGGACAGCAGGTCCAGGTAGCGGCGGTCGTCGTCGTCCCAGAGCCAGCTGCCCTCGCCGCGCACGAACGTCACGGGCGGCGTGGGGTACGTCGGCATCAACGGCGAGCTCACGGCAGGCTCCCTTCCTGGCTGGCGGCTCCCTCGCCCACGACCATGGTCCCCACGCCGGCGTCGGTCAGCAGCTCGAGCAGGAGGACGTGGGGCCGGCGACCGTCGACCAGGTGCACGGACCCGACGCCCGACTCGATCGCCCGCACGCAGCCCGCCATCTTGGGCACCATCCCGCCCGAGATCGTCCCGTCGGAGACCATGCGCGCCACGTCCGCGCCGTCGACCCGGTCGATCAGGCTGGACGTGTCGTCCGCATCGGCGAGCAGGCCGGGCACGTCGGTGAGGAAGATCAGCTTCTCGGCCTGCAGCTCCTCGGCGATCGCGGTGGCCGCGTCGTCCGCGTTGATGTTGTAGGTCTGGCCCTCGCGGTCCACGCCGATCGTGGCGATGACGGGGATGAGGCCCATGCCGAGCGTCCGGGTGATCAGCTCGGGGTTCACCTGGGTGACCGCGCCGACGTAGCCGAGCTCGGGATCATGGGCCTCGGCCTCGAGCAGGTGGGCGTCCGTGCCGGCCAGCCCCAGCGCGAGGGGCCCGAAGCCGTTGAGCGCGGTCACGATGTCCGCGTTGACCTTGCCCATCAGCACCATCTGGGCGACCTCGAGGGTCTCGGCGTCGGTCACCCGGCGGCCGCCCACGAACTCGCTGGTCTTGCCGAGCCGTTCGAGCCAGTCCCCGATCTGCGGGCCGCCACCGTGGACGACCACCGGACGCAGGCCGACCCGGTGCATGAGCACGATGGCGGACGCGAACTTCTCGAAGAGGTCGGGGTCGCCCATGGCGTTGCCGCCGAACTTCACCACGACGACCGCGCCCCGGAACTTCTCGATGTAGGGCAGCGCCTGGAGCAGCACGTCGACCGCGACCTCGGGATCGTTCCGGGGGTCGAGCGCGGGCGGGGGGCCGGCGGGGTCGGCGGTGGCGCTCACGGCGCGGTCCCGACGACGGCGAGGCCCTGCTCCTCGGGCAGGCCGAGGGCCAGGTTCATGCACTGGACCGCCTGGCCCGAGGCGCCCTTGCCCAGGTTGTCGATCGCCGCGATCGCCAGCACCGTCGCGGTGCGCTCGTCGTAGCGGGCGGTCACGTGCGCGGCGTTGGTGCCCAGGGTGGCCTTGGTGGACGGGGAACGCTCCGACGCCACCACGAACGGCTCGTCCGCGTACCGCTCCCGCAGCACGTCCAGCACCGAGTCAGTGGAGAGACCCTCGACCGCCGGCCGGGCGTAGCAGGTGGCGAGGATGCCCCGGTTCATCGGGACCAGGTGCGGCGTGAACAGCACCGACGCACCCAGGTTCATGTCCATCTCGGAGGTGTGCCGATGGTCGAGCAGGCCGTAGGCCTGCACGTCCGAGTCGACGGCGCAGAAGGTGGTGTTCCGCTTGGGCGGACGGCCCGCGCCCGACACGCCGGACACGGCGTCGACGATGATCCCGTCCGTCCTGACCAGCCCGGCGTCGACCAGGGGCCGCAGCGCGAGCGTGGCGGCGGTCGGGTAGCAACCGGGGGCGGCCACCGCCTCGGCGCCGCGCAGCGCGTCCCGGTGCAGCTCGGGGATGCCGTAGACGAACCGGTCCAGGAGCTGGGGGCACGTGTGGGGCTCGTGGTACCACCGCTCGTACTCGGCCGCGTCCGACAGGCGGAAGTCGGCGCCGAGGTCCACGATGTGGGCGACCTTGCCGAGCAGGTCGGGCACGATCGCCTGGCTCGCGCCGTGCGGCAGACCGAGGAAGACGCCGTCGACGCCCTCGAGCAGCGACGGGTCCCACGACTCGAACACCAGGTCGGGGTACGCCAGCGCCAAGCCCGGGTAGAGCTCCGCAGCGGCCGCGCCGGCCTGGCTGTCACCGGTGG
>JAEZAI010000113.1 GCA_023427825.1 Actinomycetes bacterium | reverse complement strand
GGGAGGTACCGATCGGCACCTCCCTGCATGACGAAGCCCGGGATGACGATTGCTCAGAGCACCATGGGCTTGGCCGGCCGGTACGACGGTGCCCGCAGCGGCTTGCGCAGGTTCTTGCGCATGGGCTTGCGGAGCGCCTTCGGCTGGATGTCGTTGGCCATGTTCGGTGTCCTCCTGGATCGCTGGATTGGGGTTCACCAGGGCACGGCCCGTACGCCCTGAGATCTCTGGCCCGAGCGGTGCCCGGGCAGCAGTTCGAATCGGCAACTGCGGGTCAGTCGGAGCGACGGCGCTCCTGCTGCTGCTGGACCTGCTGCTGCTGGATGGCGCCGGTCAGGTTCGTCGGGTGCGCGCGCCGGCCGGCCATCGGCATCTCCGACGGCACGTGCATGCTGCGGTGCTGGTCGGTGTTGGTGCGCCACAGGTCCGCGCCGTCCACGCGGCGGATCTCGACGACCGGCGTCACCGTCGAGGCGGCCGGCCCCAGGAACACGCCCCGCAGCGGCTGCACGTCGTCGTAGCTCCGGCCGTGGCCGATCTTCACGTGGTGCTCGCCCACGACCTGGCCGTTGGTCGGGTCCAGGGCGAGCCAGCCCCACCCCGGCACCGCCGCCTCCATCCAGGCGTGGGTCTGCACGTAGACCGTGTCACCCACCGGCACCTCACCGGTCTCGTCGCGGTCGGTGAAGAGGTAGCCCGACACGTAGCGGGCGGGGATGCCGAGCGAGCGGCACATGGCGACGGCGAGGTGGGCGTAGTCCTGGCACACGCCCGCGCCACCGGCGAGCACGTCCTCCACCTCGATGCCCACGTCGGTGGCGCCCGGGCGGTACTGCAGGTTGGTGCCGACGAAGCGGTGGATCGCCAGGATGGCGCCGACGACGTCGGGTCCCGCCAGCGCGAGCTGGCGCTGGGCCACCTCGACCACGCCGGGACCCCAGTCGGTGTTGCGGTCCCGGCCCAGGTACTCGATGTGGGCGTCCACGAAGTCGCCGCGCTTGAGCGCCTCGGTCCGGGGCGCCGCGGTCGGCAGCGGACGCGGCCGCGTCTCCACCGACGCCTCGGCCGTGACCGCCATGGCGGTGTGGTGGCGGCGGATGCCGAAGGCGTCGACACGCGTGCCCCAGGCGTCGATGTAGCTGAACACGCGGGCGCCGGGCTCGACGGTGACTCGGTAGTCGAGCAGGCGCTGGCTCGCGTCCGTGGTCGGACAGGCGCGGAGCTCGTTCTGCGACTCGCTCGTGCGCTCGCTGTACTCGAACGCCGTGCGGTACCTGACGTCCAACCTCACGTGGTGCCCCCGATCGTGGTGCCCGCTCCGGTCGACGCGACCGTCGACCCCGTCCCGACCGCGGCGGCGCCGGCGGTCCGCATCTCCACGTGCTGGTCCGGCTGCTCGCCCGGGACCAGGTGCAGCTCGTGCAGGTCGAGCTCGACCCGGTAGAGGAAGCACTCCGCGGCGATCGCGCTGGCCACGTCGCGGATCTGCGTCTCGACCACCTCGAGGGTGGGGACCAGCTCGCCGTCGCACAGCTCGGCCGCATCGGCGAACTCGAGCTCGGCCCGGACCCGGCCCAGCAGTCGCAGGGCGAGCGAGCGGCGATCGCCGGTGATGCTGGCGAGCAGGCTCTCGGCGCCCCGCAGCGAGAACAGCACCGAGCGTGGCAGCGTGGGCGACAGCAGCAGCAGCTCGATCAGCGCCACCTCGTCGAAGTCCCGGTAGCGGCGGCGGTACGCGCTCAGCGCGCTCGAGGCCCGGAGCGTCGCGAACCACTCGTGGACCTCGTCGCCGCGATGGCGTGAGTGCCGGGCGCGCAGCGACCGGACGCCCATCTCCGCCCGCTCCAGCAGCAGGCCCAGGTTGAAGAAGTGCCAGCCCTCCTCGCGCGACCAGGTGCCGTCGGCCACGCCGATCACGCTCTGCACGCCCTGGCGGATGAAGCCGTAGAGCTCGTGGGGCTGGCGCTGCAGATCGAGCGCGACGTTCCGGTTGCCCAGCTCGAGGTGCAGCGAGTTGAGCTGCTCCCAGATCTCGACCGCCAGGTGCTCACGAACGCCACGGGCGTTCGTCCGGGCCTGCTCGATGCATGCCTGGATGGAGCCGCGGTTGGCCGGGTCGCACACCAGGTACTCGCAGACCGCGGTGGCGGTGAGCGGCAGGCCGGTCTCGCTGAACTCGTCGTCGAGGCCGACCGAGACCAGCACGTCGGTCCACGCCTCCTGCTCCTCGCCCGGAGTCGACTCGAGCAGCCGGTGGTAGGTCACGTCGAGCAGACGGGCGGTGTCCTCGGCGCGCTCCAGGTAGCGGCCGGTCCAGAACAGGTACTCGGCGGTGCGGGCGAGCATCAGCTGCTCCCCGACTGGACGGTCTCGGTGAGCTCGCCGAGCTGGCGGATGTCCAGGTCCGCCGGCCGGTGCGGCTCCACGATCTTGAGCTCGGCGGTGACCGGCTCGTCCATGGCCGGGGTGCCGATCGTGCGGCCGTCCTTCACCTCGTCGTCGGCCTCGACGGTCGCGGCGTCGGGCGCCAGCACCCACGTGTCCTTGGAGCCGCCGCCCTGCGAGCTGTTCACCACGAGCGAGCCCTTGCGCAACGCCACCCGGGTCAGCCCGCCGGGCACGACCTCCACCTTCTCCCCCGAGAGGATGAACGGGCGCAGGTCGATGTGGCGGCCCTCCACGTGGTCGTCGACCAGGCAGGGGTGCCGGGACAGCGACATGACCTCCTGCGCGATGTAGTTGCGCGGGTTCCCCTCGATCAGCTTGTGCGTCTCGGCGATCTCCTCGTCGCTGGCGTGCGGGCCGATCATGATCCCGTAGCCGCCGGCCTCGGCCACCGGCTTGACCACCAGCTGGTCGAGCCGGTCGAGCACGGTCGCCCGCTGGTCCGGGTCCCACAGCAGGTAGGTGGGCACGTTGGGCAGGAGCGGCTCCTCGCCCAGGTAGTAGCGGATCATCGCGGGCACGTAGGCGTAGACGGCCTTGTCGTCGGCCACCCCGTTGCCGACCGCGTTGGCGATCGTGACGTTGCCGGCGCGGGCGGCGGCCATCAGGCCCGGGACGCCCAGGGCAGAGTCGGGGCGGAACACCACCGGGTCCAGGAAGTCGTCGTCGATGCGGCGGTAGATCACGTCGACGCGGCGGAGGCCGTTGGTCGTGCGCATGTAGACGACGTGGTCCTCGACGACCAGGTCCCGGCCCTCGACGAGCTCCACGCCCATCTGCGTGGCCAGGAACACGTGCTCGAAGTACGCCGAGTTGTAGATGCCCGGCGTGAGCACGACGACGGTCGGCGCGTCGCCGGCCGCGGGCGGCCCGACCCGCTGCAGCGCGTGCAGCAGCATCGAGCCGTACTGGTCGACCGGCCGGACCCGCTCGCCGGCGAACAGCTGGGGCAGCACGCGGGCCAGGGCGGCCCGGTTCTCCACCACGTACGAGATGCCGCTCGGGCTGCGCAGGTTGTCCTCGAGCACGCGGTAGGTGCCCTCGTCGTCGCGGATGACGTCGACGCCGGCCACCAGGCACCGCGCGCCGAGCGGCACCGGCACGCCGACCGCCTCGTGCGTGAAGCCGTCGGAGGACACCACGAGCCAGCGGGGCACCACGCCGTCCTCGACGATCTGCATGCCGCCCACGTAGAGGTCGTCCAGGAAGCGGTTGAGCGCACGCACCCGCTGCACCAGACCCTGCTCCAGGTGGGACCACTCGTCGGCCGGGATGACCCGTGGCAGCAGGTCCATGGGGAAGGTCCGCTCGATGCCGGCCGGCGACGCGTCGTCGTGGTCCTCGTACACCGTGAACGTGATGCCCTGGGTGCGGAACGCGGCGTTGCGACGGCGCTCGGCCCGGGCGAGGTCCTCGTGGCTCAGCCCCTCGAGCGCGCTCGCGACGTGTCCGTAGTGCGGCCGGACCTTCCCGTCGCCGTCCACGACCTCGTCGAAGAACCCGTCCAGGGCGTACTCGTCGAACCAGTCGGCCACGGCAAGGACGGTAAAGCGGTGCTCGGCGTCGGGAAAGCCGGTGATGGGTTGTTCACATCCGGTTCACACGGGTGTGACGGGTCGGGAACACGGTCCCGGCGATCCCGGATCCGCCGCGCCACGGGGTCCGACGGGTCGTACCGTGACGGCGTGTGCGACGGGTGCGATCAGCGCGACGGGGGCCCCGGGCGCCGGGCGGTGCTGCGGGGGTTGGTCGCCGCACCGCTGACGACTGCGGCGGTCGCCGGCGTGCCGGCAGCTGCAGCGCATGCCGTCGCCGGCGGTGCGCCGGTGGCGATGCCGCCGATCGTGCGGCGCTCGGTCTGGGGCGGCGACCTTTCGCCGACCGGTCCGCTCGAGGAGGAGGACGTCAGGTTCCTGCTCGTCCACCACACCGCGGATCCGGGCAACGACTACGGACCCGAGGACCCCGTCCGCCTGCTGCGCGGCATCTACGCGTTCCACACCGGGCCGTCCAAGCGCTGGCCCGACGTGGCGTACAACTTCTTCGTCGACCGGTTCGGGACGATCTACGAGGGGCGGACGGGCAGCGCGGACGGGCCGGTCCGGGGATCGGCGACCGGCGGCAACCAGGGCCACAGCCAGCTCTGCTGCTTCCTGGGCGACCACACCACGCGGTCGCCCACGCCCGAGGCGCTCGGGTCGATGTGGTCGCTGCTCGCGTGGCTCGCCGACCGGCACGCGATCGACACGGCGCCCGGCGCGACCACCCGGTTCACCTCGCTCGGCTCCAACCGCTGGCCCGCGGGCGCGACCGTCGAGGCGGCCACGATCAGCGCCCACCGCGACATGTCGCAGACGAGCTGTCC
>JAEZAI010000039.1 GCA_023427825.1 Actinomycetes bacterium | reverse complement strand
GTCCGACATCACCACCGTGGACGTGCCGATCACGCAGGTCGCCTCCACGATCAAGGGCGGCTCCGCCGACGCGGGCATCTCGACGGAGCCGCTGATCAGCGGGTTCATCAAGGACACGCCGGGCGGCCACGTCGTGGAGAAGGCGAACGACATCACCGACCGCGGCGCCTTGCTGATCGCCAGCAAGGAGGCGCTCGATGACGACGCCCGCTCCGCGGCGATCGCGGACTACGTCACCCGACTGGTCAAGGCGTACGGCTACCTCTCGCAGCACAAGGAGCAGCTCGCCGAGTCGATCTTCGTCCAGCAGTACGGGCTGACCCCGGAACGGGCGCTCGAGCTGTCGAACAGCACCGGCGTCACCACGTTCCTGTCCCTCCCGGGCGACATCGCCGAGCCCCAGCAGCAGCTGGCCGACCGATTCGTGGCCGCAGGACAGATCCCGACCGAGTTCGACACCGCCAAGGAGTTCGACACCCGGTTCAACGAGCTCGTGCAGCAGACGGCGAAGGAGGCGGGCGTCGCCTCGCAGGGAGGATCCGGCTCGTGAGCACCCTCGAGCTCGTCTCCCTCCACACAGCGCGCAGCGACGGCGCCACGCGGCGCTCGTGGCGCCTCCCTCGCGGGCTGGAGCGCCTCATCGGCGTTGTGCTGCTGTTCGCAATCTGGGAGCTCGCCTCGCAGCTCGGCTGGATCAGCACCGACATCCTCGCCGGCCCGTCCACGGTGCTGACCGCGGGCGTCGATCTGCTCCGCGACGGCACGCTGACGTCCGCGCTGTGGGCGTCGCTGCAGCGGGTGGTGTGGGGTATGGCGATCGGCATCCCGATCGGCACCCTCCTGGCGCTGACCGCCGGTCTGTGGCGCATCGGCGACGACCTCGTCGACGCCAACGTCCAGATGCTGCGGTTCGTCCCGATCATCGCCCTCCAGCCGCTGCTCGTGCTGTGGCTGGGCGTCGGCGAGACCGTGAAGGTCTCGCTGATCGTGCTCGGCGTGGCGTTCCCCGTGTACGTCAACACGGTCACGGCGATCAAGAGCCTGGACCCCCGCTACCTGGAGCTCGCCGAGACGGTGGGCCTGTCGCGCTGGCAGCTCGTCCGGCGGGTGGTGCTGCCGGGCGCGCTGCCCGGTTTCCTGGTGGGCCTCCGCCTGGCGACGGCGATCGCCTGGCTGCTCCTGGTGTTCGCCGAGCAGATCAACGCCACGAGCGGCATCGGTTACCTGATGACCAGGGCGCAGGTGTTCAACCAGACCGACGTGATCGTGGTCGGGCTCGTCACCTACGCCGTGCTCGGCCTCATCTCGGACGCCGGCGTCCGGGCCCTCGAACGACGACTGCTGCGCTGGCAGCCAGGACGGTGAACGACATGACCCTGACAGGCCCGACCCTCGACGGGGCCGCGCTCGACCGCGCCGTCCTCCCGAGTCCGCCCTCGGCGGCGACACCGGACGACGCCACCACGCTCGCCGTCCGGGCCCACGACGTCCGGCGGACCTTCGGCGACAGGGAGGTGCTCCACGGACTCGACGTCGAGATCGCTCCGGGCGAGTTCGTGGCCCTCCTGGGTCGCAGCGGTTCGGGCAAGAGCACGTTCCTGCGGGCGCGCGCCGGGCTCGACGACCGGGTGACGGGGACCATCCAGGTGCCGGTCCGACGGTCGGTGGTGTTCCAGGACGCCCGGCTGCTGCCGTGGGCCAAGGTGCTCGACAACGTCGTGCTCGGCCTCGAGGAAGGTGACGGCACCGAGGTCGGCATCGCCGCCGACGCGCGGGAACGGGGGCGTCAGGCGCTGGGCGAGGTGGGCCTCGCCGAACATGCGGACGCCTGGCCCACGACGCTGTCGGGCGGCGAGGCCCAGCGGGCCGCGCTGGCCAGAGCGCTCGTCCGCTCCCCCGACCTGCTGCTGCTCGACGAGCCGTTCGGCGCGCTCGACGCGCTCACCCGCATCCGCATGCACGTGCTCGTCCAGCAGCTCTGCGCCCGCTACCGGCCCGCGGTGCTGCTGGTGACCCACGACGTGGACGAGGCGATCCTCCTCGCCGACCGCGTGCTGGTCCTGACCGACGGCGCCATCTCGCTCGACGCGCCGGTCGAGGTCGCGGACCCTCGACTCCGCGGCGACCTCGCCTTCGTGGCGCTGCGGTCGCGGCTGCTCGCCGAGCTCGGCGTCGACGAGACCGCCGAAGGCCACCACCGGGCCCAGCGCTGACGATCGCCCAGCACTGACGATCGCCCTGCGCCAGACCGCCCTGTACCGATGACCGACTGAACGGAGCACCATGACCATCACCGAGACCCTCGATCCCGCCTCGACGCCACCGTCGGGAGCGACCGGGACCACCCACCTCCACGTCCGACCGCTCTCCGGCAACATCGGCGCCGAGATCCTCGACCTCGACGTCCGCGACCTGAGCGACGAGGACGTGGCCGCCATCCGCCAGGTGTGGCTCGAGCACAAGGTCGTGTTCTTCCCGGGCCAGCACCTGGACCCTGCGGAGCACGTCGCGTTCGCCGCCCGCTTCGGCGAGCCGACCGAGGGACACCCGGTCGTCCCCGGGATCGACGGCACCCCCGAGGTGTTCGAGATCGACTACACCGCGTCGAACGAGCTGTACGCCCAGTACGGCGACATCTCCACGCCGGAGCGGGGCATCCACTGGCACACCGACGTCACCTTCGTCCGCCGGCCGCCGCTCGGTTCGATCCTGCGGGCCGTCGTCGTGCCCCCGTCCGGCGGCGACACGCTGTTCTCCAACCAGGCCGCGGCCTTCGCCGCGCTGAGCCCGTCGCTGCAGGACTACCTCCGCACCTTGTCGGCCGTCCACGACGGCGTGAAGCAGTTCCAGCCGATCCTCGACCTCGTCGGCGAGGGTCGTTGGGAGGGCGAGCCGTTCACCGCGCTCGACCCCGTCGAGCACCCGGTCGTCACGGTGCATCCGGAGACCGGTGAGGAGATCCTGTTCGTGAACCCGGGATTCACCTCCCACATCGTCGGCCTGACCGCGAGGGAGAGCGAGGTGCTGCTCGAGTTCCTGTACGACCACGCAGTCAAGCCCGACTTCACCGTCCGCTACCACTGGACCGAGGGCACGATCGGCTTCTGGGACAACCGGGCGACGCAGCACTCGGTGGTCGGCGACTTCGGCGACCAGCACCGCGTGATCCAGCGGGTCACGCTGCGGGGCTCGGAGCCCGTGGGGGTGGCGCGATGAGCCCGGTCGTGACGCCAGAGACCATCGACGCCCCGACGCCCGTCGCCGGTGTCGACTCGGTGACCGAGCCGACGGTCCGGCCCCTCACCGGCAACACCGGTGCGGAGGTCGACGGCGTCGACCTGTCCCGACCGCTCCCGCCCGAGCACCAGGCGGTGATCGCGGACGCGCTCGACCGGTGGAAGGTGCTGGCGTTCCGAGGCCAGCGGATCGGGCACCGGGAGCAGATCGCGTTCGCCCGCCAGTTCGGCGACCTCACCTACGCGCACCCGTACGACGACGACCCGCCCGAGGGCTTCCCCGAGATCTACA
>JAEZAI010000028.1 GCA_023427825.1 Actinomycetes bacterium | reverse complement strand
GGAGCAGGGCACCTCGGCGTACTTCCGGACGCTGCACTTCGGGCGGAAGGGGACCGAGGAGCCGTTCGAGGAGGACCTGGCCCGGATCGACGCGATCGGGGGTCCGACCACGCTGCCGCACTACCCGCGGGGGTGGGCGATGGCCTCGAACACGCCGTTCCGGCTCTACAAGATCAACGCCCACCGCGGCGGCCACTCCGTGCCGTTCGTGGTCTCGTGGCCGGCGGCGCTGGCCCGGGCCGGACGCTCGGGTGGGGAGCTGCGCGACCAGTTCGTGCACGTGACCGACCTCCTGCCGAGCTTCCTGGACCTGGTCGGCGTGCAGCGCCCCGGCGAGTGGCGCGGGAACCCCGTGCTGCCGCTCGCCGGCGAGCCCGTCCTCGGTCCCACGATCACCGACGCGGACGCCCCCGGCCGCAGCCGCGACGTGGTCATCGAGAACGAGGGGCACCGCGGCTATCGCCGGGACGGCTGGGAGGCCGTGACGCGCCATCCGGCGCGCACGCCGTTCTCGGATGACCACTGGGAGCTGTTCGACATGGCGGCGGATCCGACGCAGCTCCACGACCTGGGTGCCGAGCACCCCGACCGGCTCGCCGAGCTGGTGGGGGCGTGGGAGGAGGCCGCCTGGGACAACCAGATCTTCCCCATGGACGAGGGCACGGGCTACCGGTTCCTGCTGCGCCCGCCGTGGGTCGACCGCTACGACGAGCCCGTCGTGCTGCGCCCGGGCACGCCCACCCTCGACCGGTGGCGCTCCCAGCGGCTCATCCTCTGGCGCGACGTCACGATCACCGCAGACGTGACGCTGGCCGACGGCGACGGCGGCATCGTGTTCGCCCACGGCGACCAGGGCGGCGGCTACTCGCTCTACGTCGACGACACCGGCGAGCTGGTGGCGGCGCACAACGGATACGGCATCGAGCGCGAGGTGCGGGGGCCGGTCGTCGCGCCAGGCCGCCACGAGCTCGAGCTGCGGATCACGTGCCCGGGCGACGACGTGTGGGACCTGGCCCTCGCGGTCGACGGCGCCGAGGTGGCGGCCGACACCGGGTTCCGCCTGCTGATGGCGATGGCGCCGTTCGAGGGCATCGACGTCGGCCTCGACCGACGCTCGCCGGTGTGCTGGAAGGTGTACGAGCGCCACGGCTCGTTCCCGTTCCGCGGCACGATCCATTCGGTGGCCTACCGGCCCGGCGCGCCCGCTCCCGACAGCCCGACCAACTTCCTGGACCTGCTCCGCGACTGGGGCCGCACGATGGAGTGACCGAACCGAACGGGCGGGGCGTGCCGCGCCGTCGCGCGAGCCGGTCGTAGGGTCCGCACGTGATCGAGGTCGACGTCGTGGTGGTGGGCGCGGGTGCCATGGGTTCCGCGACCGCGTGGCGGCTGGCGCGTCAGGGGCGCAGCGTGGCGTTGCTCGAGCGGTTCGGTCCCGGTCACGACCGCGGGTCCTCGCACGGCAGCACGCGGATCTTCCGGGTCGCCTACCGCGACGCCCGCTACGTCCACCTCGCCGTGCGGGCCCTGCCGCTCTGGCGGGAGCTCGAGGACGCGGCCGGCGAGCTGCTGCTCGAGCAGGACGGTCAGCTCGACCACGGCCACGCCGCCGCGATCGAGGAGATCGCCGGGCACCTGGAGGGGACCGGCCATCCCGCGCAGGTCCTCCGGCCGGACCAGGCGGCCGAACGCTGGCCGGGCATGCGCTTCGACGAGGCCGTGGTGTTCAGTCCCGAGGGCGGTCGCTGCCGTGCCGACCGCACGGTGGCCGCGTGCCAGCGGCTGGCCGTCGCGGCCGGCGCCGAGGTGCGGTTCCACACGCCGGTCGAGCGGATCGAGGTGTCGCCGTCCGGCGACTCGGTGACCGTGCACACGGCGGACGGCGCGTGGCGTGCGCCGGTCGCGGTCGTCGCCGCGGGGGCGTGGGTGCAGCCGCTCCTCGCCGGCGTGGACGGCGTGCGGCTGCCACCCGTCGTGGTCGAGTCCGACCAGCCGTCGCACTTCCGGCCCTACGACCCCGACGCGCCCTGGCCTGCGTTCCTGCACCACATGGCCGTGGACGGTTCGGTGGACCACCCGCTCGCGTTCCATGCGTACGGCCTGTTGAGCCCCGGCGAGGGCGTGAAGGTCGGCGGCTACGGGACGGTGGTGCCCGACGACGCGGAGGACCGTGGCGGCATCTCCGCCGCGCGGACCGCCGAGCAGGTCGGCTACGTGCAGCGCTGGCTGCCCGGACTCGACCCCACGCCGGTGTCGACCACGTCGTGCCTGTTCACCACCACGCCCGACGAGCACGTCGTGCTCGACCGCCGGGGCCCGGTCGTCGTGTGCTCGCCGTGCTCGGGACACGGCTTCAAGTTCGTGCCGGCGATCGCGGACGAGGTAGCGGCGCTCGTCGCCGGCGAGCCCCAGCGTGAACCGGCATGGCGGCTGCGCTGAGCGTCGGACACGCGGTCCTTCCTGTTGGCGCCCGCCGGGATGGCGCCGTCGGGGTCGCGCCGGCGGGGTCGCGCCGTCGGGACCGCGCCGTCAGGACGGCGCTTCGATGGCGGTCGACGCCGTGGTCACGCTGCGGGTCACGACCGAGATCTGCGGGACGTCGCCGAGCGACCGCCAGGTGACGCCGTCGGTCGTCCACTCCGCCCGCCAGACGACGGTGACGTCGCCGTACCAGCGGTCGCGCCGTCCGAGGACGCCCGTCTCGGTGCGATAGGTCACCGCGCAGGTGCCGTCGCGCCGGGCCTGCCGCCGAGCGGAGGCGGGGTCGTCGGGGTCGAACGCCCGCCCGGGCCCGTTGCAGCTGACGGTCCGGTGATCCGCGGGGTCGCCGCTGCGGACAGAGAACCCGACCGGCCGCGCCCGCACCCGTGCGCTCACGCCGCCGGCGGTCAGCGTGCGGTCCACCCTGGTGGCCCACACCTGGTCGGAGAACGACGTGAACACGGGTTCCCCGACGACCACGTCGGCGCCGGCGGGCGGGCTCACCTGTCGGGGCAACGGCGGCAGCGTGGTGATCATCCGCCGGGCCAGGACCTGTGGCGTCGCGGCGGCGTCGGTCGGGACGAGCCGGGCGCTGCCGTCGAACCGGCCACCGGTCACACGGATCTGCACGTCCGCGCCCTGGGCCGGTCCGGTCTCGGCCAGCGCGATCAGCACGTCGAGGAGCGGGGAGTCGAAC
>JAEZAI010000023.1 GCA_023427825.1 Actinomycetes bacterium | reverse complement strand
GCTAGATGTTGTGCCTTGGGACGTTGTTGACATCCGCTGACGAGTGAGCCCCCTGGGCGAGTGTGGAGCTGTCGAGGCAACACACGAACCCAGGAGGCTCGGTGCACGCTAACGCTCCACTCACTCCAGAAGGCCGGCTCCGGCTGTGCCATCGCATCGCCGACGGCTGGACGGTCGCATCAGCGGCGGAGTCGATGAACATCTCCCGCCAGTGCGCGCACAAGTGGTGGCGCCGCTACTGCGACGAAGGCGAGGCGGGTCTTGTTGATCGCTCCAGCCGACCGCATTCGTGTCCGCATCAGACCCGGCCCCGAGTTGAGCGCCGCATCGTGGCGTTGCGTCAGTCCCGGCGGCTCGGCCCGGCTCGCCTGGCGGGGATCGTCGGAGTGCCGGCCTCGACGGTGCATCGGGTCCTGGTCCGCCACGGCGTGAACCGCCTGCGTTGGATGGACCGACCGACCGGACGGGTGATCCGCCGCATCGAGACCGAACGCTGCGGCGAGCTGGTCCACATCGACGTCAAGAAGCTGGCCCGAGTGCCGCCCGGAGGCGGCCACAAGAAGCTGGGCCGGGCCGGCACCCGCAACGGATCCATGTCGAAGAAGGGCCTCGGCTACACCCACATCCACACCGCCATCGACGCCTACTCGAGGCTCGCGTACAGCGAGTTCGCCGGCACCGAGAACACCGTCAACTGCGTCGCGTTCCTCGACCGAGCCGTCGCCTGGTTCGCCGAGCACGGCATCACGATCGAACGGATCCTGACCGACAACGGCAACGGCTACCGATCGATCCCCTGGCGAGACCGCTGCGTCGAGCTCGGCATCAAACACACACGGACCAAGCCCTACCGGCCGGCCACCAACGGCAAGGTCGAACGCTTCAACCGCACCCTCGTCGACGAATGGGCCTACGCCCGGCTCTGGAAGTCAGAAGCCGCAAGAGCATGCGCCCTTGACCGGTTCATGCACCGCTACAACCATCACCGACACCACACCGCCATCGGCGGACCCCCCGCCAGCCGCGTCAACAACCTGGCAGGGCACAACAGCTAGACGCCGGCGGCGCGGGCGGGACGCCACGCTTCATGAGGGCGAAGATCTTGTTGCCGGTCAGCGTAGGGATCACGCGGTCCGCACAGGGGTCGATCGATGTTCGACGCCTCGGACGGCTGACCTCGAGCGGACGAGGTCCGGCGGCCACGACTCGGTCGAGGCCGGGCGGCCGCTGGCGCCACTCGGCAGATCTCGACGTGTCGATTACGCCCGGGGAGCGCCCCGATCCCGTGCGGCGCAAGCGATCTGTCCGTGGAGCTGATGGGACTCGAACCCACGACCCCCTGCTTGCAAAGCAGGTGCTCTAGCCAACTGAGCTACAGCCCCGGAAGAGGACGAGGCTACCCCGGTCGGCCGAGCGCGCCGCGATCTGTTGCAGCACACTGTGCGCCGACAACCGGCGAGCCCGTCCGCCCTACAGCGAGGAGCACCATGAGCGACGTCCAGAGCATCCCGATCGCGACCATGTCCGGGGACACCACCACCCTCGGCGACTACCAGGGCAAGGTGCTCCTCCTGGTCAACGTGGCGTCGAAGTGCGGGCTGACGCCGCAGTACGAAGGGCTCGAGGCGCTGTACGAGAAGTACCGGGAGCAGGGCTTGGAGGTCCTGGGCTTCCCGGCCAACGACTTCATGGAGCAGGAACCGGGCACCGACGAGGAGATCCTGGAGTTCTGCCGCACGACCTACTCCGTCGAGTTCCCCGTCTTCTCGAAGATCTCGGTGACCGGTCCGGACCAGCACCCGCTGTTCTCCGCCCTCACCTCCGCGATCGGCCATGCGAGCGGCGACCCCGAGGCGCATCGCGCCCGGCTGAAGAGCTTCGACATCGCGGCCAACGACGACCCCGAGATCCTCTGGAACTTCGAGAAGTTCCTGGTGTCGCGCGACGGCGAGGTCGTCGGTCGCTTCGCCCCGAACATGGTCCCCGAGGATCCCGAGCTGGTTGCTGCGATCGAGGAGCAGCTCGGCGGCTGATCGCGCCGGGCACGGGGCCGGTCGCCCCGTGTCCCTGCGCCACGTGGTAGTCCGTCGATCCATGTCGGAGGGTGAGCAGGAGCGATCGGTCGAGCGGCTGATCCTGTTCAGCGACGCGGTCGTCGCGATCGCCATCACCCTGCTGATCCTGCCGGTCCTGGACACGGCGTCGGACAAGGGCGACCTGTCGGACCTGTTGAGGGACGCGTGGCCGCGGCTCCTTGCGTTCTTCATCAGCTTCGCGGTGGTGGCCAGCTTCTGGATGGCCCACCGCAAGATCTTCTCGGGAGTCGGCGACATCTCCGGCCCGCTGATGTGGGCGAACATGTTCTGGCTGCTGACGATCGCGTTCCTGCAGTTCCCGGCCGAGGTGCTGGGCGTGCGGGACACCAAGGAGATGGGCGTGCGGGCCCTCTACGTCGGCGCGCTGCTCGCGGTGTCCGTCGCCCAGCTCCTGCTGTGCCTGGTGATCAGCAGCGATCGGTCGCTCTGGCGCGACGGCGAGCGACCGGAGATCAGCCTGAACGCCGCCTACGTCGGCACGACGCTGTTCGCGATCGTGTTCGTCGTCGCCACGTTCGTGCCCGCCGTCGGGCTCTACGCCCTGTTCGCGCTGACGCTGATCGGCCCGATCAGCGCTCGGCTGGACCGATGGCGCGGGGCCGTCTGAGCCCCCTCCGGGTCAGGAAGCCAGGACGTCGCGCAGCACCGCCATGTCGTCAGCGGCCTGCGCCACGAGCGCGGCCGGTTCGTCGCGGTCGGTCAGCACGCCCTCGACGAACTCCAGCGTCCACGACCCGTCGAAGCCCAGCCGGCGGAGGAGCTCGACCTTGGTGGCGAGGTCGTCCGCCCGGTCGCGCAGCGGCGGTACCGTCAGCGTCGACGTGTCCAGGTAGTTCACGTGGACGTGGCGGATCCGCTCCCCGTACGCGTCGAACCGGGCGCGCAGGTGGTCTGCGGTCTCATGCGTGTGCACGATCGCCCCGACCCGCTCCGGAGGTCCCGCCGCGGTCAGCACGCGCGCCGCCACGACGGGGTCCTCGGCGATCGAGATGCCCTCGTGGCACTCGCACAGCAGCACCACGTCGTCGGGAACGCGCTCGAGCAGCTGCGCCACCCGCTCGCCGTAGACCCGCTCCAGCGACGGGTCGGCGCCCACGTTGAACTTCACGGCCCGGGCGCCGCTGCTCCGGACGCAGTCGGCGACCGCCGCCCAGGCGGAGGGGTCGTCGCGGTCGAAGCCCACGTAGACGCTCAGGATCTCCACCGCGGGCA
>JAEZAI010000660.1 GCA_023427825.1 Actinomycetes bacterium | reverse complement strand
CGGGCCGGGCCCCGGGCGCCGCCGCACGGTCGACCGAACCCGCACCGGTGGCCGACTGGACCGACGTCCTGGACCCCGACGCCGCGCTCCCCGACGTGGAGGTCGACCCCGACGACGACGCCACCATCCTTTACACGTCCGGCACCACCGGGAACCCGAAGGGCGCCGTCTCGACCCACCGCGCCGTGGTGCAGGCGATCATGGGCTACGCCTGCCGCTCGGCGCTGGACAAGGCCCGAGACCCCGATCGCGAGGGCGGCAGGGGCGCACCGGTGTTCATCCTGGTGGTCCCGTTGTTCCACGTGACCGGCTGCGTGCCCGTGATGCTCAGCTGCATGATCGGCGGGCTCGAGCTCGTGATGATGTACAAGTGGCAGCCCGAGCGGGCCCTCGAGCTCATCGAGCGCGAGGGCGTCACCAACTTCGTGGGCGTGCCCACGCAGAACATCGACATGCTCAACTCGCCGGCGTTCGACCGCTACGACACGTCGACGCTGCGAAGCGTGGGCGGGGGAGGGGCGCCCGCGCCTCCTGAGCTCGTGCAGCGGATCTCGTCGACCTACAAGGCGGCGGCACCCGGCGTCGGCTACGGCATGACCGAGACCAACGCCTACGGACCGCAGAACAGCGGCCCGGACTACCTGGAGCGGCCGACGAGCGCGGGGCGGGTCACACCGATCATGAAGGTCGAGGTGAGGGACCCGAACGGCAACCCCGTGCCCAACGGCGAGGCGGGCGAGATCTGGTTCAACGGCCCCAATCTGATCCGGGGCTACTGGAACCGGCCCGACGCCACGGCCGAGGTGCTGGTCGACGGCTGGCTGCGCTCGGGCGACGTCGGCCGCCTGGATGACGAGGGCTTCATCTACGTCGAGGACCGCATCAAGGACATGGTGCTGCGCGGCGGCGAGAACGTGTACTGCGCCGAGGTGGAGGCTGCGTTCCACGAGCACCCGGCGGTGCACGAGGTGGCGGTGTTCGGCGTGCCGCACGAGCGGTTGGGCGAGGAGGTCGCCGCGGTCGTGATGCTCCGCGACGGGTCGTCGGCCACCGAGCAGGAGCTGCTCGACTTCGTGGCCGAGCGCCTCGCCGCGTTCAAGGTGCCGACGAGGCTGCGCATCACCGGCGAGCCGCTGCCGCGGAACGCCGCAGGCAAGTTCCTGAAGCGCGAGCTCCGTCGCTCGGAGATCGAGGCCGTCGACGCAGGCGCGTGACGCCGGAGCGGCGAGGATGGCGCGTCGATGCCATCCGGGTGGACGTCGGGGTCGCCGTGTCGGCGGCGGTCACTCAGACGTCGGCGTCGCCGTGACCGTGGCGCTCATCAGGCCGGATCCGAACGCGTTCTCGGCGAAGACGGCGAGCTCGTACTCGACGCCGTTGGTCAACCCGGACACCGTGAGGGGGCCCGTGACGCCCGAGACCGGAAGGAAGACGTGGGAGGGGTTCCCGTCGCCCACGACCACGGTGTAGCCGGTGACCGGTGAGCCGCCGTCGGCGACCGGCGGGTCGAAGGACACCTCGACCGCCCCGTCGAGCGGCGTGGCCACGACGTTGCCCGGTGCGTCTGGGCCCCCGTACGTGGTGACGGCGACCGGGGCGCTGGGCGTGCCGGTGCCGGCGGCGTTGGTGGCGGTGACGGTCACGGTGTAGCCGGTGCGCTGCTCGAGACCCGTGATCGAGATCGGGCTCGAGGTCCCGGTCGCAGTGGTCGGAGGATGCACCCCGTCGCTCGCGGTGACGGTGTAGCCGGTGACGGGGGATCCGCGGTCGGGCCCGGGTGCGAACGCGACCGTCGCCGACCCGTTGCCCGGGGTCGCGACCACGCCGGTCACGGGACCGGGAGCCGCGCGAGGGACGCCGTACACCGGCTCGGACTCGTCGCTCTCGTAGCCGGCCTCGCCGATGGTGATGACCACGATCTTGTACGTGCGACCGTTGACCAGGCCCCCGACGGTGATTGGCGAGGACGCGGTCCGCCGGATCGCCAGGAACCCGTCGTCGCTCGTGACGACGACCTGGTACTCCTTCGTGTTCACCATGCCCGCCGGGTGCGTGTCGAACACCACCGGGTTGAACGCCACGGTCAGCTGCCGATCGCCCGGAGTCACCGACATGTCCCGGGGCGGTTGGGGAGCGCACGCTGACAGACCCACCGAGAGCACGACGGCGGCCATGGCCGCGCCGACGGCGCGCACGAAGGTGGAACGTCTCGACGGCATGGCCGACTCCCGGGGGTCAAGAGCGCCGCCGTCCGGCGGAGCCTCCCGTGTGTCGGTGGTGCGGTCGTCCGGCTTGAGGAACTGGCCTGATCTCAGCGACTCAGCGCCTTCTCCAGCTGTCGCTTGTCCATCTTGGAGCGGCCCTCGATGTTGCGGTCCTTCGCCTCTTCGTACAGCTGCGCCTTCGTCCGGCCCTCGCCGCCGTGCTTGCGGCGGTACGCGGCGCGCTGCTGCGACGAGATGTCCTTCTTGGACAGATTCGACGACTCCTTCGCCTCGCCGCTGCGGGCGCGGGCCTTGTTGACCGTGCGCGCCGCGATCTCCTCGGCCTTCGACTCGCTCGCGCCGCGTTCGAGCTCGGACTCCTTGATCGCCTCGTACTGGCGCTCACGCTTGGGTGACGATCCTCTGGGCACGACGGCACCTCCTGTCCCGGTCGCGGTTCTGTCGCTGACCTCGGGGCTCTACCCGTCGCGGCACGACGGAGAACGCGGCGGCTCGATGGGGAAGAATGTCGGACGTTCGGGCCCGACGCGATGGAGGAGCGACGATGGCTGTCACGCGAGGGTTCACCGGACGGCGCGAGCGGGATCCGCGCCTGCCACCCGGCCAGTACGACGCGCGGGACCAGTGGCCGGTGCTGTCGGCAGAGGCGACGCCCCACCTGGACACCGACACCTGGACGTTCGAGGTGCGCGGGCTGGTGGCCAACCCGGTGCGGTGGTCGTGGGACCAGGTGCACGAGCTCCCCGGCGCGGTGTTCGAGGGCGACATCCACTGCGTGACCACGTGGTCGAAGCTCGGCGTCAGCTTCGCCGGCGTCTCGGCCGACACGCTGCTCGAGGCGGCGGGTGGCACGCTGCCCGGCGCATCGCACGTGATGATCCACAGTCACACCGGCTACACGACCAACCTGCCGCTCGCCGACATCACCGGCGGGCAGGCGTTCCTGGTGTGGGACTTCGGCGGCCAGCCCCTCGCTCCCGACCACGGTGGTCCGGCCCGGTTCCTGGTCCCGCACCTCTACTTCTGGAAGAGCGCCAAGTGGGCGTCCGCCATCGAGGTGATGGACCACGACGAGCAGGGCTTCTGGGAGCGCAACGGCTACCACGACCGCGGCGACCCCTGGACCGAGGAGAGGTATCAAGGGGACTGATTCGTCCGGGGTGCCTCCTCTCGGCACATCGAGGACACCCACCACGTTGCGAAATTGCGTGAGTTCCCGTCGCTCAGCGCCGGCAACTCACGCAAGAAGCGCGGAAGAGCGCGACCAGGGCGACTGAGTCGACGGTCTCCTACCGGGCACCGGCGGCGGGCCGGTAGCGGAGGGCGGCGGCACCGGAGGGGAAGTCCCGGCGTTCGACGAGCTCCAGACCGATGCGGTCGTGGAGACCGGACAGCAGTGTCGGACCGTGCCCGGCCAGGATCGGCTGCACGATGAACTCGTACTCGTCGATCAGCCCCAGATCCGCCAGCGCGGTGGGAAGCGTCACGCCGCCCACCCACAGGGCCTCGCCCGGCTCCTGCTTGAGCCGCAGCACCGCGTCCTTCAGGTCCCCCTGCACCAGCTCGGCGTTCCAGTCGACGCCGGCGAGCGTGCTCGACACGACGTGCTTCGGCGCTGCGTGGATGGCCTCAGCGAACGGGATCTCCCAGTCCTCCATCCACTCGGGCCACGCTCCGTCGGCCGGCTTCCGCCACGCCGACTCCATCATCTCGTACGTCACCCGGCCGAAGAGCAGGGCGTCGGCCCGCTCCATCTCGGCGGTCCAGTACGCCATCGAGTCCTCGTCGGGCTGCAGCCCTGCCTCGTGATGGCAGCAGCCGTCGAGCGTGACGTTGATCGAGTAGCGGAGCGTTCTCATGTGGCTCTCTTCCCTTCCGCGTGACGGACGCCCACGGGCCAGGTATCCGACGGTTGCCGGCGCAAATTCTCATCGAGATGGGTCGTCGTCATCGACAGAGCCTCGAACCGGCGTGACCTACCCTCTGTCGATGACCGACGGACCGGGCGTCAGGGTGGTCGACCGCACGGGCCCCGGGGGCTCGCCGTGGCAGATGGCGGAGGTGGTGGAGGTCCACCGCGAGACCGAGAACGCCACCTCGTTCCGCCTCCAGCTGTCCAAGCCGACCGAGCACGTGCCGGGCCAGCACTACGTGCTCCGGCTCACCGCGCCCGACGGCTATACCGCGCAGCGGTCCTACTCGGTGGCGTCCGCGCCCGACGCGTCGGGGATCATCGAGCTCACGGTCGACCTCCTGCCCGACGGCGAGGTGTCGGGCTTCCTGCACGACGTGGTGGAGGTGGGCGACGAGCTCGAGGTGCGCGGCCCGATCGGCGGCTACTTCGTCTGGCGGGCGGACGAGCCGGCGCTGCTGATCGCCGGGGGCTCGGGCGTCGTGCCGTTCATGAGCATGCTCCGCCACGCCCGCGCGCTCGGTCGTGAGGACCTGCTGCGCCTGGTGGTGTCCGTCCGGCGGATCGAGGACCTCTTCTACGCGGACGAGATCCGCAGTCCGCACACCACGATCCTGACGACCCGTGAGCCGCTCGCCGGTTCGGACCGCGCCCCGCACCGTGTGGACGCGGACGACCTCCTGCCGGTCGTCGCCGAGGTGCCGGACGACGCCACGATCTACGTGTGCGGTTCCAACCGGTTCGCCGACGCCGTGACCGACCTGCTGATCCGTGGCGGCGTCGCGTCGCCGCGCATCCGGGTCGAGCGCTTCGGCGAGGCCGCCTGAGGGGATCTCGCACCCCGCCGTGCCGGGCTGTCGTTCCGGCTGCCAGGGCGACCGGGACGACAGCCAGGACGAGCCTCAGGCCGTGGCGTCGGCCTCGATGGCCTCGGCATCGGCCTTCAGCTGCTTCTCCTGCACCTTCTTGGCCTTCTTGAGCGCCCGCTCGACCTTGGCCTGCATGTCCGCGACGGCCACCACGACCAACCCGGCAGTTCCGGCGTCGAGCTGCTCGCCGGCCTCCTTGAGGTCGTGACGGCTCATGCCCGCGGCGGCGTGACCGGCCAGCGAGCCGAGCAGCGCGCCGCCTGCCGTGGTGCCGAGGACCAGTCCGGTGCCGATCGCCGCGGCGGGGAAGAGCGCGATCACCAGGCCGGTGGCCAGGCCCACGCCGCCGCCGAGCACGCCGCCCACGCGCGTGGGGGTCTCGTGCTTCTTGACGATCTTGACCTTGCCGTCCTCGCGCTTCTCGACGACCGCGGCGTCGTACGCGTCGACCAGCCCGACCTCGGAGTGCAGCGCGTGCACCGCCTCGTAGTCCTCGAGCGCGTCGGCGAGGTCGTCGTACACGCCGAGGTAGGCGTAGAAGGTGTCGATGGCCATGGTTCCCCTCTCGGTGCCCGGCCGGTCGCCGGGTGCGCTTCCCTTGCCCTGGCGACGTTACGCCCGGGCGCCGGTCCCCGCGAGCGGTTCAGACGAACTTGGTGACCCAGCCGTTGCGACGGAACCGGCGCAGCTGGTTGCCCACGAACCAGATCGCCGCGACGGCGATCACCAGCGTGCCGGCCGCAGCGATGCCGAGCTGGTCCCAGGCGACCGTGCCCTGCTCGATGCCCTCCCGCACGGCGTCGAACACGTGCGTGAGCGGCACGACGGCGGCGATCGCCTGCAGTGCGCCGGGCAGGTCCTCGACCGGGTAGAACACGCCCGAGACCGGCATGAGCAGCACGAGCGTGCCCCACGAGAACACCTCGGCCTTGTCCCCGTACTGCAGGGTCAGGCCCACGACGAACATGGCGACCGCCCAGCCGAAGACGAGCAGGAGCGCCGCACTCGGCAGCAGCACGACGCCGGCCGAGGCGGGCGAGACGGCGAAGAAGGCCAGGCCGACGCCGCCGATCATCAGTGCGGCGACGAACGTGCGGACCAGACCGACGATCGCGAAGCTCGACAGCAGCTCGCGCTCGGTGAGCGGCGTGGCGATCAGGTTCATGAGGTTGCGGCTCCACACCTCGTCGAGCAGGCCGAACGACCCGGCGAGGGTCAGCTGCCAGATGAGGTGGAACAACAGGATGCCGGTGACCATCAGCTCCACCGGCTGGTCGCCGGCGTCGAAGGCGACGCCGATCGAGCCGAAGAGCAGCCCGTCGACGAGTGGGAGCACGAGCAGAAGGAACCAGTAGCCGGGGTTGCGGCTCTGGGCCAGGAAGGAGCGCCGGACCATGGCCCGGACACGCCGCGTCGAGTACAGCGGGGTCGACGGCCGTGCAGCGGCCGAGGGTGTCGCGTCGAGCGTGGTCATCAGACCTCCTGTTCGCGGAGTCGCGTCGCCTCGGCCAGGAACATCTGCTCGAGGTCCTCGTATCCGGCGTCCGCCACGACCTTCTCGGGCGGTCCGTCGGCGATGATCCGGCCCTGGCGGAGGAAGATCACGCGGGTGGTGAGCTCCGTGACCTCCCTCATGTCGTGGCTGGTGAGCAGCAGCGTGGAGTCGTGCTCGGCGTTCATGTGCTCCAGGCGGTCACGGACGCGCATGGCGACGTCGGGATCGAGCGAGGCGGTCGGCTCGTCGAGCACGATCAGCTTGGGCTGGTGGATGACGGCCTTGGCGAAGCCGACGAGGGTTCCCTGGCCCGACGAGAGCGACTCGACACGCTGGTCCGACAGGCGGCCGATGTGGAGCTCGTCGAGCACCTGGGCCGCACGGCCAGCGGGGTCGGCCACGCCGTAGAGCGTGCCGAAGAGCACCAGCGTCTCGGTCACCGTCAGGCCCTCGGGCAGCGGCAGGTAGCCGGCGGCGAAGCCGACGTGGGCCATGGCCGAGCTCCGGTCGCGGGGCAGCGCGTAGCCGGCCAGCTCGATGCCGCCCTCGTCCGGCTCGATGGCGCCGAGCAGCATCAGCAGCGTGGTCGTCTTGCCCGCACCGTTGGGTCCGACGATCCCCACCCGCTCGCCGCGCTCGAGCGTGATCGAGACGCCGTCGACGGCCTGCGTGTCGTCGAAGCGCTTGCGGAGCCCGTGCGCTCGCAGGACCACTTCCCCCTGGACCGGATCCATCCCGCCAGTCTCGCCGTGCCGTGCCGGGCACGTCCGACGCGTTTCCGGAGAAAATCTCCGGCGGCGATGTCGATCGGCGCCATCGCGTTCGTCGT
>JAEZAI010000650.1 GCA_023427825.1 Actinomycetes bacterium | reverse complement strand
GTGCTCCGCAGCGCGTGGGGGTCGAGGTGGCCGCCGGTGCCGTCGGGTTCTCGGCCGACACCGCGCCCGACGGCTCGTTGGTGGCCGTCCCCGATCCCGACGGCGGATGGGTGGTGGCGGACGACGTCATCGCCGCCCGTCGCGCCGCAGGCAAGGTCCAGGGCCGTCGCACGACCGTCGAACCCCAGCCGCCGCTCCCCCTGCCCGACGGCGACTGGGCGGCGACCCTGCGCACCAGCTGGGTGGACGCTGCGTACGTGGAGACCGACGCGTCCTGGTGCGAGCCCGGTGGCGATCCGGCCCCGGCGGCGGCCAACGGGGGCGCGTTCGGCGCCAAGCGGATGAGCCCGCTGCCGTCGGTGGCGCGGCAGCTGGCCGACGAGCACGGCCGGCCGGTGCTGGCCCTGTGGTCCCGGGAGGACTGCACGCGCTCGGCGCCCAAGCGCCCGCCGTTCGCCGGCGGGATCCGTGCGGACGGGACCGGCACGGTCCACGTGGTCCGCACCGACGGCATCGCCGAGCGGATCTCGTCCGTCGCGCCCGGTCTGGACGTGGTGGAGCTGGATGTCCCCGGCCCGCCGACGTCGTCGACCCTGCGAGCCGCGGGGTGGGCCGAGGCGGTGGTGCTGGTCGCAGGCGCTGGCGCCCCCAGCGACGTCGTGTCGGTCGAGTCCGGCGCGGTCGGAGATGCGACGTCGGACGGCGAGCGGGTGGTCGTGCGGACGGCCGACGGCGCGACCGCGGAGGCGTCGGTCACCCGTGACGCGCGGGGTGCGGTCGACGGCATCTCGGTCCGCGTCCGTGCGGGCGAGGTGCTGGACGGCGTCGTGCTGCGGTCGTACTGCCTGGGCGCCGCGCACATGGCAGTGAGCTGGGTGACCTCGGAAGGGCTGGCCGTGGATCCCGAGGGGAACGTGCTCGGCCTCACGGTCCGCTCGCTCGGCGTGCTGCGAGCGGCGGACATGCCGCACGTGCACGTGGAGGTCGTCGAGGAGGACGGCGCGCCGGTGCGGGTGTCGGACGCGGTGTTCGCCGCGGTCGCCGCGGCGACCTGGCGGGCGCTGGGCACACCCCAGGACTGGCCAGCCCGGCCGGCCTGAGGCGGGAACAGCCCGGCCGGCCTGAGGCGGGAACAGCCCGGCCGGCCTGAGGCAGGGACAGCCCGGCCGGCCTGAGGCAGGGACAGCCCGGCCGGCCTGAGGCGGGAGCAGCCCGGCCGGCCTGCGACGCGATCGCAAGATCTGTCGGGCGCCGGGGTCGTCGTCCTCGGCACACTGATCCCGTGACCAGCGTCCCGGGCCGAGATCGACTGCGCGAGCTCCTCGACGCGCTGCTGGAGGACGAACCGGGTGGACTGGACGCGGCGGCCGACCGGGCCGCGTCCTCGCCGTTCCACTTCGCCCGGCAGCTGTCGTCCGCCACCGGCGAGCCACCCATGTCGATCCGTCGCCGGGTCCTCCTGGAGCGCGCGGCGTGGCAGCTGGCGCAGGGGAGCTCGGTGACCGACGCGGCGTTCGACGCGGGCTACGAGTCGGTCGACGGCTTCTCCCGGGCGTTCCACCGTGCGTTCGGGTACCCGCCGAGCTCGGCCGGTCCCGGCCTGGCGACGTGGCTCCCGTCGCCGAACGGTCTGCACTTCCATCCGCCGGTGAACCTTTGGGTGTCGGCGGCGCCGCAGGTGGCGGAGGGCGCGTCGGGAGCCGACGGCGTGGTGGCGCTCATGGTGCACCACGACGTCGACGACACCGAGCACCTGATCGGGCTCGCTCGCCACCTCGATCCAGCGGCCTACCGGCGCGAGCTGGATCCGGGCCGGACGCTGCTCACCTGGGACGGCCCGGAACCGTCCGTGGCGGCCGTGCTCGAGCTCATCGTGTGGAGCAAGGAGGTGTGGTCGGCGTCGATCGCCGGCGGCGACGTGCCGGCCCGCGGCGGCGACTCGCCCGACGAGCTGCTCGAGCGCCACCGCGTCGCCGGACCGCGCTGGATCTCCACGGTGTCGGACATCGCCCGTCGCGGCGCCTGGTCCGACCGCTTCGTCGACGCGCTGTGCGACCCGCCCGAGTCGTTCGTGCTCTCCAGCGTCGTCGCCCACGTCCTGGAGTTCTCGGCGCACCGGCGTCAGGTCGTGCGCTCGATGCTGCGAGACCTGGGCGCCGGACCCTCCGATGCGGCCGCTCCGAACGGCGCGGCGCCCCCGGGCGGCATCGCCCCACCGGGCGGCGTCGACCACGGCGACCCCATCGACTGGCTGCACCTGCGTCACGCACCGCCCGAGGACGGGTTCCGGCCCGCCGCCGCACCCACATCCGTACCGCCCGGACCCGAGGAGCTCCCGTGAGCCGCACGATCTACCTGACCGCCACCACGCTCGACGGCTTCATCGCCGACCCGGACCACGGCCTGGACTGGTTGTTCGTCGTCGACGCCGGCGACCACGAGGGCGACCACGCCAGGTTCATGGAGGGCGTGGGCGCCGTCATCATGGGGGCGAGCACCTACGAGTGGGTCGTGGACCACGAGGAGGGCCGCTGGCCCTACACGCACCCGTGCTGGGTGATGACGCACCGCGACCTTCCGAAGGTGGACGGCGACGTCCGGTTCGCGGCCGCGGACGACGACGCCGCGCTGATCGGCGTGCACGACGAGATGCGCGAGGTCGCCGGGGACCTGGACATCTGGGTCGTCGGCGGCGGCGAGCTCGCCGCTCGGCTGGTCGACGTGGGCCGGCTGGACGAGATCGACGTGTCGATCGCTCCGGTCACGCTCGGCGACGGCAAGCCGCTGCTGCCGCGCCGTGTGGAGCTCACGACGCTCGAGGTCGACCGGGCCGTCGACTTCGCGCACGTCCGGTACCGGGTCGGGCGGGACGCGCCGGCCTGAGCGCGGCCACGCCGTGAGCCCGACGACGGGCGCTGCCGCTCGGGTAGACAGGAGCCCCATGACCGCTCCCTACGTCCCCGTCCGACGAGCCGGCGACTGGCTGGTCGTGTCCGGCCAGATCGGCCTGGGCCCCGACGGCCTGGCCGAGGGCTTCGAGGGCCAGCTGCGCCAGGCGCTCGCCAACCTGGACGAGCTCCTGGCCGCCGAGGGCGCCCGCTCGGACCAGGTCGCCAAGGCGACGGTCTTCCTGACCGACATGGACGACTACGCGTCGCTCAACGAGATCTACACGGCGTACTTCGCCGAGCCGCGCCCGGCGCGGACCTGCGTGGCGGTCGCAGGGCTCCCGCGCGGCGCGCTCGTGGAGATCGAGGCCTGGGTCTGGACCGGCGCCTGACCGGCGCAGCGGTCGCTGATCGGTCGAGCGTGCCGGCCGAACGGTCCCGCGTCGCAGGTGCTCGGCCCAGAGGTAGAAGCTCGGGCGACGGCTGGGGCAGACTGAGCGGATGATCGGTCCGCTCCTCATC
>JAEZAI010000652.1 GCA_023427825.1 Actinomycetes bacterium | reverse complement strand
GGGTGGCGCGGTGGTCCGACCGCAGCGTCCCGCGTCGGTGGTCGGACCCGGGTCCGAGCGTCCGACGGCGACGACCCAGCCCGAGGTGCCGTCCGCAGCAGGCGACCCTGCGGCGGCCGGCGGGTCCGACGGCGTCGCGCTGCCGGTCGTGGGGCTCGGCCTGATCGTCGCGCTCGCGATCGGGCTCGCTGTCGGCTACGTGGTGCGGCTGCTGACCGCGCCGCCGTCCGGTTCGTCCGCACCGGACCCCGTCGCCCGGCCCGCCGCCACCCCGCCGTTCCCGGACCGGATGGTTGATGCCCCCGCCCCTGTGCGGGCCGCGGAGGCCGCCGCGGCCGAGGCGCAGGGCCGGGCGACGGCACTCGCCGGTGCGCTCGTGGAGGTCCGCGACCGGGTCGCCAACCGGGCGATCTCCGATCGGATCGGTGCCGCTCTCGACGCCGCCGGCTGGCGGACCGTCGACCCGACCGGGGAGCCGTTCGATCCGGACGTCCACCTCGCGGTCGATCGTGAGCTCTCCGACGACGCGGATCTCGACCGCACAGTCGCCGCCACCGAGCGGGTGGGCTACATCGACGAGCGCGGTGCCGTCGTGCGCCTGCCCGAGGTCGTGGTCTTCCACCACCGGGCCGTCGATGCCGACGGGACGAGGAGCGCCGAATGACCACCCGCAGTGCCGAGACGCGCAACGTCGACAACCTCAAGGCCAACGTCGCCAAGCTGCAGGTCCGGGCCGCGGAGTTGGCCGACGGCCTGGGGGTCACCCTGGCCGAGGACCCGGGTCCGGCCGCCGACGCGGTGGCCACGGTGGTGGTCGTGGGCGAGCCGAAGAACGGCAAGTCCTCCCTGGTCAACGCGCTCGTGCAGCGCCCGGGGCTCTCGCCGGTCGACTACTCGGTGGCCACGGCCACGTACATCTCCGTCCGTCACGGCACCCCGGGCGTCCGCGTGTACCCGGACGGTCACGACGACTCGGTGGTCGTGCCGATCGAGGAGCTCGCGGCCTGGACCTCGGTCGACGGCCTCGCCTCGAACCCCCGGGCTCCCAGGGTGCCGCGACCCGTCGAGGTGACGTTGGACGCGCCGATCCTGGAGCGGGTGACCCTGATCGACACCCCGGGCGTCGGCGGGTTCGACGGCAGCCACGACCGGGCCACGCTGGCCGCGCTCTCGGGGGCCACCTCGCTGCTGTTCTGCGCGGACGGCTCGCGGCCGCTGTCCGAGCCGGAGCTCGAGTTCCTCTCCCGTGCCACCGGCTCGATCGCCCGGGTGGCGTTCGTGCTGACCAAGGTCGACCAGAACCCCGGCTGGCGGGACGTGATGGCCGACGACCTGGCGAGCGTGGCGGAGCGAGCGCCGGCGTTCGCCGACGCGCCGTGGTTCCCGGTGGCCGCACCGCTCGCGGAGCGGTCGCTCGACCCATCGCTGCCGGTCGGGGCGAGGGCGACCCTGCGGGAGCGGTCGGGCCTCGACGCGGTGAGCACCCACCTGGTGTCCGCGGTGGCGGCGCAGCTCGACGAGCTGGTGGCCGCCAACACCGTCAAGCAGATCCGGCTCAACGGCGAGCTCCTGCTGGAGCGGGCGACCGAGCGCCTGCACATGCTCGATGACCCGTCCGACGAGGCGAGGGACCAGCTGCACTCCGAGCAGCAGGAGCTCGACCGGCTCGCCTCGATCGAGGACACGTGGCGGACGGACCTCGAGCTCAGCCTCAACACGCTCCGAGGCGCAGAGCTGAACCGCCTCGATCGCGTGATGCGCGAGATCCACGCGTCGGGCGAGACGATGGTGAAGCGGAAGGACGTGACCGCCGAGCAGCTCACGGCGACCGTGAACGAGCGCCTGTCGCTCGAGGCCGGCGGAGCGAGCGCCCGGATCGTCGAGGGGACCGAACGGCAGATCCGTGACATCGTCGGCGACGCCATCGAGAGCCCGGCGTTCGTGGCGGCGATGGAGAAGGCGCTCGGGTCCGACGAGGTGGTGCGCCTGAGGGAGGCCCGGGACCTCGTCGCGGAGGGACGGCTGCAGCCGGCGCAGACGATGCCGCTCATCATGACGGTCTCGAGCGGCTTCATGATCGCCAACTTCACTGGCCTCGGGGGTGCGTTCGGTGCCGTCACGACCGCCGGTCTGTCGTTCGTCCCCGGACTGGGACTGGGCGTCGCCGCAGCGGCCACAGCGGTCATGTTCGCCCGCCGGCAGTCGAAGCAGAACGAGCGGAACCAGTGGCTCCAGACGCGGCTGGCCGAGGCGAGGACCGACCTGCAGACCGTGGTCGAGCAGCGGGTCGCCAGCTCCAAGACGCTGGCGCTGCGAGCCGTCCGGGAGTGGATCCGCAGCCGCCAGTCGGAGCTCCGGTCCTCGATCTCGGCCCTCAACGCGCAGGTGCAGCGCGACGCGGCCGATCGGCAGGCAGCCGTGCAGGAGGCCCAGGCCCGGGTCGAAGGGGTCCGAGCGCTGGTGCGCACGTGCGACAACTACCTCGACCGCCTGGCGAAGGACGAGACCGATGTCTGACGGACCGTCGGAACACCTCCCGGACCAGCCTGACTTCGTCTCGGCCGCCGACTCGGCGGACCCGCTCCGTGATCCGATCCACCCCGACCCCGGTGACCCGGACCCGTTCGACGCCGCGGCGTTCGTACCCGACGAGCCGGACCCGCTCGCCGATCCGCTGACGGCCGACCACTCGTGGGACGATCCGACGTGGGGCGACGACGTGGACGTCGAGCCGCCCTCCGTGCTCGACCTGCACGGCTCGGAGGACGGAGGGTCGGAGGACGGAGGATCGGAGAGCGACGTTCCCGACGCCGATGACGCCGCGGACGCCGACGGGGACCCCGGCGATGGGGAGCATGCGTCGACGATCGATCCGGACGACGGGTGGCCGGACGGTGAGGGCGACCTGGATCACCGGGTCGACCCGGACCTCGTCCCCGATCCGGACGACGTCGCCGCCGACGCCCCTCACGCCGTCGAGGCCACCACCCAGCTCGTGCTCGACGCACTCGTGACGGGCGCGGAGCAGGGGGTCACCTCCTCCGGGGCGCCCGTGATCGGCTGGGACGGCGTCGCGGTCGGCGTGGAGCCGGCCGTCAGCGCCTGGGCGGTCCCGGTCATCGACCCCGATCCGGACTTCATCGACCTCGACCTCCTCGGCTGACGCCCGCGGCCGGCGGTGCGCTTCGGGTCGCGCGGCCCCCCGCCCCGCGGTCCGGACGCGCCGGTGGG
>JAEZAI010000637.1 GCA_023427825.1 Actinomycetes bacterium | reverse complement strand
GTCGGGTCGAGCGTCAGGCGCGGCGGTCGAGGAGCGCACGGGCCCTGCGCCCCGCGGCGCGGACCCGCGGGTCCCGCCGGCTGCGGCCGACCACCCGGTTGAGGGTGGTCTGCTCGGCGAGCGCCTGGGTCAGCTGCCCGATCCGCACCTGGAGCTCCCGGTTCTCGACCTTGAGCGTGGCCGCCTCGGCCTGCGCGCCGATCAGCGCGTCCCGGACGGACCAGAGGTCGCGGCGGAGCGCGGCGATCTCCGACTGCAGCTCCTCGACCTGCTGGTCCTGCGTCCGGTGCTCACCGGTCGTGCCCGACATCCCGTCCACCGTATCCGCCATCTGACACCCCGCCGGTGGTCGGCAGGTCGGGCCGCACGTCGTACGCTGAACCCATGTCGCTCCGCTTCGTCATCATCGGCGGCGGGCCCGCCGGCACGCAGGCCGCGACGTCCGCCGCCCGCCTGGGTGCCGACGTCACGCTGATCGAGCGCGACATCGTGGGCGGCGCGGCGCACCTGGGGGACTGCGTGCCGTCCAAGGCCATGATCGCGACCGGTGGGCGGCTGGACGCCATCGAGGAGTCCATCGGCATGGGCCTCGACGTGGCCATGGCGCAGGTGGACCTGGAGCGGGTGCGCGAGCGCATCCACGGCATCACCGAGCGGCTCGAGCGCCACAACCGGACGTTGCTCGAGAGCCAGGGCGTCAACCTGGTGCGGGGCACCGGCCGCCTCGTCGACGACCACACGGTCGTCGCGACCACCGAGGGCGGCGAGCTGACGTTCGAGGCCGACGCGATCATGGTCTCCACCGGCAGCCGGCCCCGGATCCCCGACTGGGCCCAGCCCGACGGCGACGTGGTGCTGACGACGCGGGACGCGTACCCGCCCAAGGTGCTGCCCGAGCACGTGATCGTGATCGGCTCCGGCGTGACCGGCGTGGAGTTCGTCCACATGTTCTCGTCGTTCGGGTGCCGGGTGACGCTGATCGTGTCCCGCCAGCAGGTGCTGCCGGCCAAGGACCCCGAGGTCGCGGCCGTGCTCGAGGACGACTTCCTCCGTCGGGGCGTGCGGCTCTACAAGGGCGCCCGCGCCGTGGACCTGGAGCGCACCGAGGGCGGCGTGGTCGTCCGCTGCGACGACGGCAGGACGGCCGAGGGCAGCCACTGCCTCCTGGCGATCGGCTCGATCCCGAACAGCGACGGCCTGGGGCTCGAGGACGCCGGCGTGGACATGGACGGCCCGTGGGTCCGGGAGCTCGACCACCACCTGCGCACGAACATCGGGCACATCTACGTCGCCGGTGACCTGTCCGGGAAGCTGCCGCTGAGCTCGGTCGCCTCCATGCAGGGCCGCAAGATCGCCGAGCACGTGATGGGCCTGCACAAGGTCGACCACCGCCACCTGGACTACGAGAAGGCCGCCTCGGCGATCTTCACGGACCCCGAGATCGCAGACGTGGGCCTGGGCGAGGCGGACGCCTTCGCAGAGGGCCGCAAGGTGCGGGTGACCAAGGTGCCGTTCGCGTCGACCGCCAAGGCGCTGATCAACGACGACCCGCGCGGCTTCGTGAAGATCATCTCGGACCCCGCGACGGGCGTGATCCTGGGCGGCTCGATCGTCGGACCCCAGGCCGCCGAGCTCATCGCGGTGCTCGCGGTGGCGGTCACCAACGGTCTGCGCGTCCACGACATCGCGGAGAGCATCTTCGTCCACCCTGCGCTGGCCGAGGCACTGACCGACGCGGCAGAGTGAGGCGGTGACCGAGCCCGTTCCGGCGGACACCGACGAACGGGCCGCAGCAGCCGCGCCCGAGCCGTCCGGAACCTCCGGATCGGAGCACGGCAGCGCCGACGGCGACCTCGCCGGCACGGGCGTCGACCCGGTCGTGCGGGTCCTGCGCATCGCAGTCGTCGTCCTGGGCCTCTTCGTGCTGGCGACCCCGATCGTCGCGACGGCCACCGGCGTGCGCGACGGCACGATGATCAACGGCGACGAGGCGGTCGCGGCGATGCTCCCGGTGGAGTTCGTCCGGGGCGGTCCCGACCTCGTCTTCCCGGGCAACACCTACCAGGGTGTGCTCGAGGTGCCGGCCTACGCCGTGTTGTGGTGGGCGGCCGGCCCCTACGAGCTGCCCATGCGCCTGCTCCACCAGGCCATGTGGGTGGCGGCCGTGGCCGTGTGGGCCTGGCTGGCCATCGACGTCCTCGGCCGGGCACGTGGGTCCTCGGCCCGAGCGCGGTGGTGGGCGGCGCTGGCGGTCACCGGCCTGCTGCTCGTGACCTCGGTGGCGGGGTGGCCGGTCTGGTTCCGGATCTACCCCGGCTACCACCTGGGCGCGCTGCTCGCCGGCCTGGCCGTGTGGGTGGCACGCGGGCCCGATCGGACCGCCCGGTGGTTCGGCGCCGGGGCCCTCGCCGGGCTGGCGGTCTACGCCCAGCCCATGCACGGCGCCGGCGTGGTCGCGGTGCTGGTCGCAGCCGCTGTGCCGGCGGTGATCGTGCTGCCGTGGTGGCGCCGGATCGGAGCGACGGTCCTGGGCGTGCTGCTCGGCGCGTCGCCGCTGCTGCTGTGGAACGTGCGCAACTCGTTCGCGTCGCTCGACTCGAGTGCGCAGCCGGTGCAGCACCCGGAGTGGAACTACTTCGACCGCGCCTGGAACACGATCCGCCTCACCGGCCGCGCGCTGTGGGGCGCCTCGGCCACACCGCTCGGCGCGACGAGCGGCCTCCGGTTCGTCGCCGCAGCGATCGTGGTCGGGATCGGGGTCGTGGGAGTGATCGCACTCGTACGCACCGGCCGGCGCGCCTGGCCGCTGCTGTCGGTCGTGGTCGTGTCGCTCCTGGGGCTGCCCGCGCTGGGAGCGCTGTCGCTCGACGCGGACCTCCGCTACGCGGTCGGGTGGTGGCCCGGGATAGTCGTGCTGGTGGCGGCCGGCTCGGTGTTCCTTGCGTCGGCCCCGTCGCCCGCCGTCCGCCGGGTGTTCGAGGCCGTGCTGTGCGTCGGACTCGCCGCGCACGTGGCGGTGGTGGCGGCCGGCGCCTGGTCGTCGGTGCGGGACCGCACGCCCGCGCCGAGCGCCGAGGCGGCCACCCGGAACCTGGCCGACGACCTCCGCCGCTGCGGCGTGGACGCCGTCGCCGGCGACTACTGGGCGGTCTACCCGGCGGTCTGGGGCTCGGACGCCGAGCTCGACGGCGGCGTGCAGTTCGGGCCGGAGCGGCTGGACGACGTCGCCCCGACGTCGTGGGCCGACGTCGAGCGCATCGCCGTGCTGCCCCCGCCGAACGTCACCGATCCGCTCGACGCCGCCGCCCTCGTGGGGTCCCGCACGGGCCGTGAGGACGCCGACTGGGTCAGCGCCGCGCACCCCGGGACCGGGGCCAGGGTCGTGCTGGAGGGGCCGATGAGCTCCCTGCCCGAGGGCTGCATCGGCGAGACTGGGCTCGTCCGGACCTGAGGAGAGGCGGCGACACCGGGTGACCGAGTTGGGAGAGGAGACGCTGGAGGTCGCGGCCGACGTCGAGCCCGACGCCGGCATCTCCGTCGAGGTCGACCCCCGGGAGCGCCGCTGGGTGCTGATCGCCTGGGCCGTCCTCGGCGTGGCGTTCGTGGCCGCCATGTGGTCGCGCCGGTGGATCTCCGACGACGGGTTCATCAACCTCCGCATCGTCGACAACCTGCTCGGCGGCCACGGGCCGGTGTTCAACGTGGGGGAGCGGGTCGAGGCCGGGACGAGCCAGCTGTGGCTCGTCCTCCTGGCGGTGCCGCAGGCGCTGCTCGGCTGGCTCGTGGACGCCGAGTGGCTGGCGGTGTTCGTCGGACTCGCCTGTTCGGCCGGTGCGGTCGCCGTGGCGGTGGCGACGCAGTGGCGGACGTGGCGCGGGCCGGTCGTCCCGGTGGCCGTGCTCGCGTGGCTCCCGCTCGGCGCCGTGTGGGACTTCTCGTCGTCGGGGCTGGAGGGGCCGCTCCTCTGGCTGTGGACGGCGGGGAGCTTCGGTGCGCTCGCCGTGCGTGCGGTCGACCGGGACCGGCGCGATCCCTGGCGCCCGTGGTGGTTGCCGGTGCTGCTCTGCCTCGGCCCGCTGATCCGTCCCGACGCGGCGCTCTACTCGCTGGCCTTCCTCGCCGTCCTCCTGCTGGTGTCGGAGCGGTCGTGGCGCGGCGCGCTGCGGGCGATCGCCCTGGCGGTGGCGCTGCCCGCCGCGTACGAGGTGTTCCGCATGGGCTTCTTCGGCGCGCTGGTGCCCAACACCGCGCTCGCCAAGGAGGCCGGCGGCTCGGAGTGGGGGACCGGGGGTCGGTACCTCCTCGACTTCCTGCTCGACGGCTGGCTCTGGATCCCGGTCGCGGCGCTGGCCGCCGTGGCCGTGCTGGTCGTCCGCTCCGGCGCGGTGCGCCGGCCCCTGCTGCTGCTGTGGGCGGTCAGCTGGATCGCCGCGCTGGTGCACGCGACCTGGGTCGTGCGGGTCGGCGGCGACTTCATGCACGCGCGGCTGCTGCTCGGCGACTGGTTCCTGCTGCTGCTCCCGCTGTGGGCGCTGCCGGCGGACCTGCTGCGGCGGCTCCCGGTGCGGGCCGGCGTCGTGGGCCTCGCCGTCCTCGTGGTCTGGGGCGCCTCCGCGTGGGTCGTCGCCCGCCAGCCGCTGCACTCGTCGGTGGCCGACGGCGTGGTGGACGAGCGGACCAACTACTCCTGGGCGGCGGAGCACCCGCACCCGGTGACGATCGAGGACCACGGCGCCAACGCCTGGACGCGCTGGGGCCTCGACGCCCGGGAGCGCGCCGAGGCGGGGCGCGACGTGGTGCTGCTGCCGAGGACGAACCGGTCCATGCGGTGGATCCCCGCCGGGCGGGAGGGCACCGTGATCGTGTGGCCCAACATCGGCCTGCTGGGCTACGCCGCCGGACCCGACGTCCACGTGATCGATCCGATCGGGCTCTCCGACGCCTTCGCCGCTCGGATGGAGGCGCTGCCCGGCGCCCGCGTCGGCCACGCCAAGGACATGCCGCTGGCCTGGGTGGAGGCCCGGTTCGGCCGGCCCGACGAGGCGACCGAGGACGCCGACCTGGCGGGGCGCGCCCTGTCGTGTCCGGCGCTGCAGGAGCTGCAGAACACGATCGCCGCGCCGATGACGCCTTCGCAGTTCGCGCGCAACGTGCTGCGGGCACCCTCGTTGACGCTGCTGAGCATCCCTCGGAACCCCCACGTGGCGGTCGACGAGCTCTGCTGAGCGCCGGGAAGGGGACTGCGTGACGGACGTCATCGCCTCCCGCCCGCAGCGTCCGTGCCCCCGGTCCGAAGGGTGGCCGCTGCTAGATTCGTCCGGTCCCGTCGTCGAGCGAAGGTCGTCGCTTGTCCACCCCCGCGCAGGTCTGGTCCTACCGGACGCTGATCGTCAACCTCGCCCAGCGAGACCTGAAGGCCCGCTACAAGAAGAGCTTCCTGGGCTGGGCGTGGTCGCTGATCAACCCTGCCGCCACCCTGGGCATCTACACGCTGGTCTTCGGCGTGTTCCTGAAGGGCCAGGCCCCCACCGCGGGCAACGGCTCCCTCAACAGCTTCGCCCTGTTCCTGTTCTGCGGGCTGGTGCTGTGGAACCTGTTCTCGGGCGTGATCAACACGTCGATCATGTCGTTCCTGAACGCCGGCGGGCTGCTCACCCGGACCTACTTCCCGCCCGAGGCGCCGATGGTGGCGGGCCTCACGACCGTGCTCATCCAGGCCGGCCTCGAGCTGGTCATCCTGTTCGCCTTCATGATCGTGTTCGGCAACGTCTCGTGGACGTTCCTCGTCGCCATCCCGATCATGCTGCTCGCCGCCTGCTTCGCCTTCGGGATCGGTCTGGTGCTCGGGCTCGGCAACATCCGCTTCCGGGACGTCTCCTACCTGGTCGGCATCCTGCTGCAGGTCTGGTTCTACGCCACGCCGATCGTCTACCGCCTGGACATGCTCGAGCCCACCGCCCAGTCGGTGCTGAAGTTCAACCCGCTGACGTCCTACGTGAACGGGATGACGCAGACCGTGTACATGCTGGACCTGCCGACCACGTCCAATTGGATCGTCATGGGCCTGTCCGCCTCGCTCAGCCTGATCGTGGGCTGGTGGGTGTTCAGCCGCTACGCGCCGCTCGTGATCGAGGAGCTCTGAGATGAGCAAGATCGTCGTCGAGGGCGTCTCGAAGCGGTTCCGGCTCCAGACCGACCGCGCGCACTCGGTCAAGGAGCTGATCACCCGCCGGGACCGCAACACCGACATCGACCACTTCTGGGCGCTCAAGGACGTGAGCCTCGAGATCCCCGAAGGCTCCATGTACGCCCTGGTCGGCCACAACGGGTCCGGCAAGTCCACGTTGCTGCGCTGCATCGCCGGCATCTACCGCCCGACCGAGGGGTCGGTGAAGGTGGACGGCCGCATCTCGACGCTCCTCGAGCTCGGCGCCGGGTTCCACCCCGACCTGACCGGCCGGGAGAACGTCTACATGAACGCCACCATCCTCGGGATGGGCCACAAGCAGATCGACAAGGTGTTCGACGAGATCGTGGAGTTCGCGGGCGTGCAGGACTTCATCGACTCGCCGGTCAAGATCTACTCGTCCGGCATGTACGTGCGACTGGGCTTCTCGGTGGCCATCCACGTCGACCCGGAGATCCTCATCATCGACGAGGTGATCGCGGTCGGCGACGAGGAGTTCCAGCGCAAGTGCTTCTCGCACCTCCACGACCTGCGGCGCCGAGGCGTCACGATCGTCGTGGTCACCCACGGCATGGGGACCGTGCAGACCATGTGCGACGGCGCCGCGTGGCTCGACCACGGCCGCCTCGTCATGGAGGGGAACCCCAACGAGATCGCCACCACCTACGTGCAGCGCGTGAACCAGGCCGAGATCGAGCAGGAGGCCGGCCAGCGCGAGGCGGAGTCCGCGGGCGAGGGCGACGGCGCCGATGCGGCCGATACGGCGCGGCACAGGGGCGACGGCGTCTACCTCACCGGGTTCTCGTTCCGCGACGGCAACGGCGACGCGGTGCCCCACGCCGTCTCGGGTGAGCCGTTCACCATCGAGATGAACTACGAGGTCGTCGGAGAGCCGCTCGACAGCCCGTCGTTCGGCTGTGCGATCCACTCCGAGGGCGGCGTCTACCTGCACGGCGTCAACACGGTGCACAAGCAGGTCGACACCGGCAAGATCGACGGCGTGGGCACGGTGGCCTACGACATCTCGAAGCTGGGTCTCGCCCCCGGCACCTACCGCCTGACGCTGGGGACCACCGACGCCCACGTCCAGAAGATCTTCGACCGTTGGGACGAGATCACCTTGGTCGTGCGTCCGGGGGCGGAGCTGCCCGGCGACGGCATGGTGGACCTGGGCGGCATCTGGAACCTGTCGCCGCATCTCGACGACGTGGTGCCGGCCGTCTCCCGGTCGTCGCAGAGCGCATCCGACTCGGACGCCGCACGGGACCTGTCGGTCCGATGAGCGGCGGGCCCGTCCGCACCGGCGGACTCCGGAGCCGGATCGCGCGGGCGCTGGCTCGCGCGTCCGCGGTGCTGGGGGCGGAGCAGCCGCCCTCGAGCGACGGAGCGGGCCGTACCGGCGACACCGGCCCGCGAGCCGGCGACGCGACCCCGGCCGACGGTGACGCGACGGTGGGTCGTGGCACCCGGCTGGTCGCCGGCCGAGCACCGCTCGCTCTCCTGTCG
>JAEZAI010000578.1 GCA_023427825.1 Actinomycetes bacterium | reverse complement strand
GGGCGTCCCGGTGCAGGCCCTCGGCCCGACCCTGTCGTTCCTGGTCGGTGTTCGTTCCTGCTCGGTGTCGTTCCCGGTCGGTGTCGTTCCTGCTCGGTCCGGGGAGCTCAGTCGGGCACGATCACGGCCCGACCCGAGAGCTGGCCCGCCCGCATGGCCTCGTACGCCTCGGGGGCCCGGTCGAGCGGGAAGCGGACCACATCCGCATGGATCCTCCCGGCGGCAGCGAGGTCCAGGACCTCCATGAGCTCGGGGAGCGTGCCCCAGTAGGTCGTCGCGACCGACACCTCGTACGGGAGCGAGAAGAAGCTGACGGGCAGCGTCCCGCCGCCGATCCCGACGATCGTGAGGTGACCCGCCGACCTCGTCACCGCAGCACCCAGGGCAAGGGTGGCGTCCACGCCGACCAGGTCGATCGTCGCATCCGCACCGCGACCGTGCGAGTGCTCCATGACCTCCTGTGCCGCATCGGGTCCGGGGAGCACGGCGTGGTGGGCGCCCAGCTCGAGCGCTCGCTCCATCGCCGATGCTCGTTGGTCGACCACGACGATCGTGGCCGGGGACAGCACCGAGAGCAGCTGCACCGCCATGTGGCCCAGGCCGCCCGCTCCGATCACCACCGCCGTGGATCCGGCTCCGAGGAGCGGGAGCGATCGTTTGATCGCGTGGTACGGAGTCAGCCCGGCGTCGGTGAGCGGGGCGGCGAGCACCGGGTCGAGGTCGCCGAGCGGCACCACCCACCGGTCGCGGGGGACCAGCATGAACGGGGCCATGCCGCCGTCGAAGCCGAGACCGCCGCCCGCCGCGGGCAGCTCGGCCTGACGTTCGCAGTAGTTCTCCGCCCCGAGACGGCACCGGTGGCATCGACCGCAGCCCCAGGGGCCGAAGACGGCGACCGGCGAACCGATCTCGAGGCCCTCGACGCCCGGGCCGGTCGCCTCCACCCAGCCGGCGTTCTCGTGGCCGACCGTGAACGGCGGGCCCCACGGGACCACGCCCTCGACGAAGTCGTGCATGAGGTGGAGGTCCGAGTGGCATGCGCCGGCTCCGCCGATGCGCACCAGCACCTGGCCGGGGCCCGGGTCCGGTTGCGGCACGTCCTGCAGCTCGGCGTCACGACCCCAGGCGGTCAGACGGAGTGCTTCCATGACCCCATGCAAGCACCGCTGCCGGGGCGGCGGCAGGGCTGAACGTCACCTGTTCGGACCGGTTGCCAGGACGACTGCGAACGTCGTTCGATGCGCGTCGGCGGTGCGGGCCTTCGGGACCTTCGCCCCTTCTCGAAGGCTGCACCAGGGCGGATGATCCGAGCGTGGACACCGTCGATCATCGCAACGGAGGTCCCGAGGCTTGCGGGGCGGCCCGGACGCCGTCGAGTCCCGACGTCCGGGAGATCTCCGAGGTCGGCTGGGCCGACGAGCACCAGGTCGGCGGGAAGGCGGCGAACCTCGGTGAGCTGGTCCGGCGGGGCTTCCACGTGCCCGACGGGTTCGTCATCGACGCCGCTGCGTTCACGCGCGCCATGGACGTCGCCGGCGCGAGCGCGCAGCTGCAGGAGTTGGTCCGAGGGCCGGGGGAGCGCGACGCGACGTCGCTGTCGTCCGCCGCCGCGGCGGCCCAGGCGATCGTGCGTGCGGCCGGCGTCCCCGACGACGTCATGCACGGGATCCGCGTGGCTCGGGCATCGATGGATCCCGCCGGCTTGGTGGCGGTCCGGTCCTCCGCGGTGGGGGAGGACAGCGCCACGACCTCCTTCGCAGGGATCAATGAGTCCTTCACGAACGTCACCGACGACGCGCTCGGGGACCGGGTGCTCGACTGCTGGGCCTCCGCGTTCAGCGAACGGGCGCTCGCGTACCGCAGCGAGCGCGGGTTCACCACGACGCCGACGGTCGCCGTGGTCGTCCAGTCCATGGTGCACAGCGATCGCTCCGGCATCGCGTTCAGCGTCGACCCGTCCGGGAGCGCTCCCGACCAGCTGCTCGTCGAGGCCGTGCTCGGACAGGGCGAGGCGGCGGTCGGCGGCCTGGTCGAACCGGACACCTACGTGGTGGACCGCGTCACCCGGCAGTTGACGTCGGTGCACCGTGGACGTCAGGCGTTCCAGATCGTCGGAGCTGCCGGCGGGGGCGACCGCCGCACCTCGATCTCGGCGGAGCGCTCGAACCGACCGGTGCTCGACGAGGACGAGGTCCTCGCCGTGGCGGACACGGTGTTGCGGATCGAAGCTGCGTTCGGTTCGCCGCAGGACGTCGAGTTCGCGTTCGACCGCACCGGCGAGCTGTTCATCGTGCAGGCCCGGCCGATCACCGCCGGATCGGGGACCGTGCCGGCGCCGGAGCCGGCGGCGGCACGCGGGGCACCGGCGGTCACGGGGCTCGCCGCGTCCCCCGGCCGAGCTTCGGGAAGGGTCAGGGTCCTGTCGGACCCCGCGGAGCAGCACCAGCTCCGCGACGGCGAGGTGCTGGTCGCTCCCATGACCAACCCCGACTGGGTCCCGACGATCCGCCGGGCGGCGGCGGTGGTCACCGACGGCGGCGGGATCACCTGTCACGCGGCGATCGTGAGCAGGGAGCTGGGGG
>JAEZAI010000649.1 GCA_023427825.1 Actinomycetes bacterium | reverse complement strand
CGGTCACGCTGCTCGACGCCATCGAGGAGCACGGCTTCGACGCCGCGTTCGGCGGTGCCCGCCGCGACGAGGAGCGGGCCCGCGCCAAGGAGCGGGTGTACTCGTTCCGGGACGAGTTCGGTCAGTGGGACCCCAAGAGCCAGCGACCCGAGCTGTGGGGGCTCTACAACGGGCGGCACCGCCGCGGCGAGCACATCCGCGTGTTCCCCCTGAGCAACTGGACCGAGCTCGACATCTGGCAGTACATCGAGGCGGAGGGCATCGAGGTGCCGTCCATCTACTACGCACACGAGCGCGAGGTCTTCCAGCGCGACGGCATGTGGCTGGCGGTGACGCCGTTCGTGACGGTCATGGAGGGCGAGGAGCCCGAGGTCCGCACCGTCCGGTACCGCACGGTGGGCGACGCGTCGTGCACGGGTGCTGTCGAGTCGTCGGCGACCGACGTGGCGGCGGTGATCGAGGAGGTCTCGGCCACCCGCATCACCGAGCGCGGCGCGACCCGGGCGGACGCCCGAGCCTCCGAAGCGGCGATGGAAGACCGCAAGCGCGAGGGGTACTTCTGATGGTGGCGTTCACGACGGACCGCGGCCGTGGGGGAGGGGCCCCACGTTGCCGAGGAGCCGGGCGCGATGCGTTGCACCCGGGTGCCTGGCGGGGCAGGAGTACAGACCGCAAGCGCGAGGGGTACTTCTGATGGAGCTGTTGAGGTTCGCCACCGCGGGGTCCGTCGACGACGGCAAGTCCACGCTCATCGGACGGCTCCTGTACGACGCCAAGTCGATCTTCGAGGACCAGCTGGACGCGGTGGCCGACGCGTCCGAGCGCATGGGGCTCGAGGCACCCAACCTGGCGCTGCTCACCGACGGCCTGCGGGCGGAGCGCGAGCAGGGCATCACGATCGACGTGGCTTACCGCTACTTCGCCACCCCCAAGCGGAAGTTCATCATCGCCGACACCCCCGGCCACATCCAGTACACGCGCAACATGGTCACCGGCGCCTCCACCGCCGACCTCGCGGTGGTCCTGGTCGACGCCCGCAAGGGTCTGCTCGAGCAGTCCCGGCGTCACGCGTTCATCGCGTCGCTGCTGCGCATCCCGCACCTGGTCGTGGCGGTCAACAAGATGGACCAGGTCGACCACAGCGAGGAGCGCTTCGACGAGATCGTCGAGGAGTTCCGCCAGTTCGCCATGAAGCTCGACATCGGCGACCTCACGTTCATCCCGATCTCCGCGCTCAACGGCGACAACGTGGTGCAGCGCTCGGTGAACATGGGCTGGTACGAGGGCTCGTCGCTCCTGCACCATCTGGAGACCGTGCACATCGCGTCGGACCGCAACCTGATCGACGCCCGCTTCCCGGTGCAGTACGTCATCCGGCCGCAGACCGACGAGTTCCACGACTACCGGGGCTACGCGGGCCAGATCGCCGGCGGAGTGTTCAAGCCGGGCGACGAGGTCGTGGTGCTCCCGTCGGGCCTGCCGTCGACGATCGCGGCGATCGAGACGTTCGACGGCCCGGTCGACGAGGCGTTCCCGCCCATGTCGGTGACGATCCGCCTGACCGACGACATCGACGTGTCGCGCGGCGACATGATCTGCCGGGTCAACAACCGGCCGACCGTCGCCCAGGACGTGGACGCGATGGTCTGCTGGATGTCCGAGTCGGCCACCCTGACGCCCCGGACCAAGCTCGCGATCAAGCACACGACGCGCTCGGCCCGCGTGATGGTCAAGGACCTGCAGTACCGCCTGGACATCAACACGCTGCACCGCGACGAGGACGCCGACCGTCTCGACCTCAACGAGATCGGGCGCGTCACCATGCGCGTGACCCAGCCGCTGTTCGTCGACGAGTACCGCCGCAACCGCGAGACGGGCTCGTTCATCCTCATCGACGAGGCGACCGACAACACGGTCGGCGCCGGCATGATCCTCTCCGGCTCCTGATGTCCGCACCTGCCGGTGGCGGCCGGGTGACCCCCGGCGTCGTGTGGCACGAGGGTGCGGTGTCCCGGGACGAACGGGCAGCGGTCACCGGCGGTCGTGGCGCGGTCGTCTGGTTCACCGGTCTGTCGGGCTCCGGCAAGTCGACCGTGGCGGTCGAGGTCGAGCGCGCCCTCGTGGCCGGAGGTCGGGCCGCGTACCTGCTCGACGGCGACAACCTCCGTCACGGCCTGAACGGCGACCTGGGGTTCTCCGCGGCGGACCGTGCCGAGAACGTCCGGCGGGTCGGCGAGGTGGCAGCCCTGTTCGCCGATGCCGGGGTGGTCGCGGTGGTGCCGCTGGTGTCGCCCTACCGGGCCGATCGGGATCGGGTGCGCCGGCGCGTGACCGACGCCGGTCTCCGGTTCGTGGAGGTCCACGTGGACACGCCGCTCGAGGTGTGCGAGTCCCGCGACCCGAAGGGCCTGTACGCCAGGGCCCGGGCCGGCGAGCTCACCGGCATGACCGGGATCGACGACCCCTACGAGCCACCCGACGCGCCGGAGCTGGTCCTGCGCCCGTCCGACGGCGATCCCGTCGAGCAGGCTGCGCTCGTGCTGGAGCGACTGGCCGGCGACTGAACGTCCCGACGGACGGGGCCGGGCGCGGGTGTCAGGCGGACTTGGGCTCGGCGGCGCGGGCGCGGTTGCGGACGACCGGCGTCGTGTCGACCTCGCCGTGGGGCTCATCAGCGAGCTCGTAGCAGTCGGCGTGGAAGTGCTCGACGCGGTCCCACACGCCCTTCACGTACACGTTGCAGATCACCTGACGGTTCCGGACCTTGGCCTGGAACTTCACGCGCTCGCCGCAGTGGACGCACTCGACGGTGCTGCCGGGCTCGACGTCGCGCAGGACCGCTCGGCTCGTCCGTGGTGAGGACTTCGGACGTGGCGCCGGCCGCGCGGCCGTCGCTGTGGTGCTGGAGGAGGCTGCCATGACCACAGGTAGCGGGTCACCGCGAACGGCGCCTGAGGCCCTGACCGAAGGTAGGGC
>JAEZAI010000539.1 GCA_023427825.1 Actinomycetes bacterium | reverse complement strand
CACCAGCTCTGCGACCACTTCTCGGACCTGCTCTTCTCCGGCGGCGTTGCCCCGTCCGGGGACGACACGTGACCGCCATCGCCGCGCCGACCCACTCCGGCCCCACCGAGACGGAGACGGGGCCACGCCGGAGCCTCGCCGAGCGCCTGCACCTGAAGTCGTCCACGATCGCGACCGTCGGGGGGTTCGCCGGGGTGCTGGTGGGGTGGCAGGTCGTCGGCATGACGATCTTCGCCGAGTCCCGTGCCATCCCTCCGCCCACGGCGATCGTGTCGCAGATCTTCGAGGACGGCTGGGCGTTCTACGGTCCGAACATCGCCACCACCGTGAAGGAGGCGATCTGGGGCTGGATCTGGGGCAACTCGATCGCCATCGCCCTGGCGATCATGTTCGTGGCCATCCCCCTCGTGGAGCGCTTCGCCATGAAGGTGGCGATCGCCGCCTACTGCCTGCCGATCATCGCGATCGGCCCGATCCTGCAGATCCTCTACGACGGCTCGACGCCCAAGATCATCCTGTCGGCGATGACGTGCTTCTTCACCACGCTGATCGGCGCACTCGTCGGCCTGCGCAGCGCGGATCCCACCTCCATGGACCTGGTCAAGGCCTACGGCGGTGGCGGCTGGTCCCAGATGCGCAAGGTCCGCTTCAAGTCCGCGCTGCCCAGCCTGTTCGCCGGCCTGCGCATCGCCGCTCCGGCCGCCCTGCTCGGGGCCATCATCGGTGAGTACCTCGGCGGCGAGTCCGGCCTGGGCGTCACCATGATCGCCTCCCAGCAGGCGCTCAACATCGACCGCACGTGGGGCATCGCACTCGTGTCCACCGCCATCGCCGGCGTCGCCTACGGCATCACGGCGGTCATCGGCCGACTGCTGACCCCCTGGGCCCCGAGGAGCTCCTGATGACCACACTCGAGCTGTCCGGCTCCCCCACGCAGGTCGCCGCCATCGAGGAGACCGGCGGCCAGATGCGCAGCGCCGTGGTGCGCCTGCTCAAGGCCGTCGTCGGTGCGGTGATCTCGGTGCTCGTGATCGCCTTCATCTGGCAGGCGTTCCTCTGGATCACCAAGGTCGACTCGTTCGTCGGCCGCACGCCCGGCGACATCTTCCGGGCGATCTTCACCGGTGAGGGCGCCGCCGAGACCCGCCGTGCGCTGATGGACGCGTCGTTCATCACGCTGCGCGACGCGTTCTTCGGACTGGCCGCCGGCCTGATCGTGGCGCTGGTGGCCGCCATCAGCTTCAACATGATCAAGACCATCGAGCAGACGGTGATGCCGGTGGCCATGGTCCTGCAGTCGGTGCCGCTCGTGGCCCTCACGCCGGTGGTGGCGCTGATCCTGGGCCGCGGCCTGGCCACCACCACCGTGCTCGCCGGCATCGTCACCTTCTTCCCGGCGCTCGTGAACGTGAACCTGGCGCTGCGGGGCGCACCCAAGGCGTCGATGGACCTGATGAAGGCGTACGGGGCCTCCAAGTGGACGACGCTGTTCAAGGTGCAGCTCCCGTGCGCACTCCCGGCGCTGTTCGCCTCGCTCCGCATCGCCGCACCGCTGGCGATCATCGGCGCCCTGCTCGCCGAGTGGCTGGCGACCGCCGAGGGCCTCGGCTACCTCATGCTGAAGTCGCAGACCGGGTTCAACTACGACACGCTCTGGGCCGCCGGTGCGCTGATCACTATGTTCTCGGTGATCCTCTACAACATCATCTCGGCCCTCGAGGGCGTGGTGCTCGCCAAGTACGCCCCCGACGCCCTCGCCGCCCGCAAGGCCTGAGCCGCCCGCCGCTCTGCCGGACCCTGTTCTGTTGTGCGGAACCGGAAGGATCCTTCTGGTTCCGCATAACAGAACGAGCGGGGCCGCTCAGGAAGGGATGAGCGACCGGGCCCGGGCTGCGATCGCTGCCTCGTTGGCCTGCACCAGCCGACCCTCGCGCACCACGCTGCGCCCACCGACCACGACCGTGTGGGCCCGGTCCGACAGGCCGCACAGCACCAGACCCAGCAGCGGATCGCCGACGCCCACCCGGTCGACCGTCGACAGGTCCCAGGCAGCCAGGTCCGCCGCCGCCCCCACGGCGACCACGCCCAGCTCACCCCCGCGACCCAGGCACTCGGCCGAGCCGCGGGTGGCCATCGACAGCAGCTCCCGGGCGCTGAGCCAGCGATCGGGATCGTCGCCCACGCGGTGGGCCAGCGCCGCCACCCGCAGGTCGCCGAGCACGTTGGCGCCGTCGTTCGACGCCGAACCCGTCGTGCCGAAGCCGACGGTCACGCCGGCGTCGAGCATCTCCCGCACCGGCGCCCTCCCCCACCCCATCCGCAGGTCGGGGGCCACCAGGTGCGCGACCGACACGCCGGCGGCGGCCATGTGGGGCAGCTCCCGGAGCGGCGGGTCGACCACGTGCGCGAGCCACGTGCGGGGCTGGGCCCAGCCGACCTCGCCGAGGACCTGCCACGGCGTCATCCCATACCGCTCCACGCAGAAGGCGGTGTCGACGACCTCGTAGAGGTGGGTGTGCAGCCGGACGCGCTCGTGTCGCTCGGCCAGTTCGGCGAAGCCCTGGAACGTCTCGAACAGGTCCGCGTGGACGCCGCACGGCGCCAGGTCGACTCGAACGAACGCGCCGTCGGTCGGGTCGTGATGGGCCCGGATGAGGTCCTCGGCGTGGCGCAGCACCTCGTCGACGTCCTGGACGAGCGCGGGGTCGGCGCCTCCGCCCTGGTCGCGCCCGAGCGTCAACGTCCCCCGGGTGGCGTGGAGCCGGACCCCGAGGTCGAGGGCGGCGTCGATCGTGGCCTCGATGAACGGCTGCGTGGGACCGGCCGGGTGCAGGTAGTGCTGGTCGGCCACCGTGGTGACACCCCCGAGCACCGACTCGGCCAGGCCGGCGGCGGCCACGGCCCCGATCATCTCGGCGGTCAGCGCCCCGCTGCGCCACCAGTCGAGGCACCGGGCGCCGAGCCCGCCGAGCCAGGGACCGATCAGCGACCGTTCCAGCTCGGGGATGGCCCGGAGCGCCACCTGGTAGAGGTGCTGGTGCGGGTTGACCAGGCCCGGCAGGACGAGCAGGCCGGAGCAGTCCACGACCTCCGCGCCGTCCGGCAGGTCCAGGTCGGCGCCGATGGCCGTGACGACGCCGCCCTCGCACAGCACGTCCACGCCGGTCAGCTCTCGGCCGGCCCCGTCGGTGCCGTCGAACGTCGCGAGGTGGGCGATCCGGCGGAGGACGAGCGGCCGCTCCTGGGTCGGGCGCGCACGGCGGGGAGGGACGGGTTCGGCCACGGCGACCATCGTTCGGGTGGCCGGTCAACGTTGTGTTTCGTGTCCGTGAAAGGACGGTGATGGCCGCTGACAGTTTGTTGAAGCGGTCGTACCGTGAGCCCGCATGACAGGCCGGATGACGACGGGCCGGGACACGACGGGCCGGAACACGACGGGCCGGCAGCCGTGATCGGGCGCCAGCGGTGAAGCCGCCGCCGTTCGACTACGCGGACCCCGACTCGGTCGAGGGCGTGGTGGCCGCGCTGAGCTCTGACCCGGGCGCGGTCGTGGTGGCTGGCGGCCAGAGCCTGGTCATGGCGCTGAACCTCCGGCAGGTCGCGCCCACGCTGCTCGTCGACCTGCGTCACGTGCCCGACCTGGACGCGATCGCGCTCGACGGCGACTCGATCGTCGTGGGGGCGACCGCCACGGCCGCCGCATTGCTGTCGTCCGATCTCCTCCACGGCACCGACGCGCTGCGCCGTGCGCTGCGGTCGGTGGGCCACCCGCAGACGCGCAACCGCACGACCGTCGGTGGCACGGTGGCGCTCGCCGACCCGGTGGCCGAGGTGCCGACGACGCTGGTCGCCCTCGGCGGGTCGGTCTCGCTCGCAGGCCCGGACGGGACGCGCACGATCGCCGCCGACGGCTGGATCACCGGCCCCTACGCCACGGCCCGCGCCCACGACGAGATCGTGGTCGAGGTCCGCTTCCACGTCCCGAAGGGCCCGTCGTCGTGGCGCGAGTTCGTACGCCGGCGCGGCACGTTCCCCATCACCGGCGCATGCGTCGCCGTGGAGCACCTGGACGGCGATCCGGACGCCG
>JAEZAI010000524.1 GCA_023427825.1 Actinomycetes bacterium | reverse complement strand
GACGAGACCCATGCCGATGACCCGACGTGCGGGGCCCACGTGCCGTCGTGGACCCGTTGCCCCGCCACATCCATCGGGAGCACATCGGTCGCCTTGGCGCCGACGTTGAGGACTCCGTCGGATCCGTCCGCCGACGCGCGCGACTCGCCCCCGGCACCGGGCCGGGGGCGAGGTCGGAGATGGGTGTCGGCCGGGTGCCGCAGCGCCGGCGCTGCGGTCAGTAGCGGTAGTGGGCGGGCTTGTACGGGCCCTCGACCGGCACGCCCAGGTAGGCGGACTGCTCCGGCGTGAGCTTGGTGAGCCGGACACCCAGCGCGTCCAGGTGGAAGCGAGCGACGTCCTCGTCCAGCTGCTTGGGCAGCACGTGCACGCCGAGCGGGTAGTCCGAGGTCGTGGTGAAGAGCTCGATCTGGGCAAGCACCTGGTTGGAGAACGAGCAGCTCATCACGAAGCTCGGGTGACCGGTGGCGCAGCCCAGGTTCAGGAGCCGGCCCTCGGCGAGGACGATGACGGAGTGGCCGTCTGGGAAGACGAACTCGTCGACCTGCGGCTTGATGTTGACCTTCTGGATGTCGCTCTGGCGGTACAGCCCCGCCATGTCGATCTCGTTGTCGAAGTGGCCGATGTTGCCGACGATCGCGTTGTGCTTCATCCGGTCCATGTGCTCGGCCGTGATGATGTCCTTGTTGCCGGTCGTCGTGATGAAGATGTCGGCGGTGTCGACGACGTCCTCGAGCCGGACGACCTGGTAGCCCTCCATGGCTGCCTGCAGCGCGCAGATCGGGTCGATCTCGGTGATCACCACGCGGGCGCCCTGGCCCCGCAGCGACTGGGCGCAGCCCTTGCCGACGTCGCCGTAGCCGCACACGACGGCGGTCTTGCCGCCGATCATGACGTCGGTGGCGCGGTTGATGCCGTCGACGAGCGAGTGGCGGCAGCCGTAGAGGTTGTCGAACTTGGACTTCGTGGTGGAGTCGTTGACGTTGATCGCCGGGAACAGCAGCAGGCCCTGCTCGAACATCTGGTACAGGCGGTGGACGCCGGTGGTCGTCTCCTCGGTGACGCCCTTGATGCCCTGTCCGACGCGGGTCCAGCGCTGCGGGTCCTCCTGCAGGGTCCGGCGCAGCGTGGCGAGGACGACGCCCCACTCGTCGGAGTCCTCCTCGACCGTGTCGGGCACGGCGCCGGCGGCCTCGTACTCGGTGCCCTTGTGCACGAGCAGGGTGGCGTCGCCGCCGTCGTCCAGGATCATGTTCGGACCGACGTGGCCCTCGGCGTCGGCCGGCCACGCGAGCACCTGCTCGGTGCACCACCAGTACTCGTCGAGCGTCTCACCCTTCCACGCGTAGACCGGGACGCCCTTGGGGTCGTCGACGGTGCCGGTCGGACCCACGACGACCGCCGCGGCGGCCTCGTCCTGGGTGGAGAAGATGTTGCAGCTGCACCAGCGCACCTCGGCGCCCAGCGCGGTCAGCGTCTCGATGAGCACGGCGGTCTGCACGGTCATGTGCAGCGAGCCCGTGATGCGGGCACCGGCGAGCGGCTGGCTGTCGGTGTACTCGGCCCGGATGGCCATCAGGCCGGGCATCTCCTGCTCCGCGAGCTCGATCTGCTTGCGGCCGAGGGGTGCCAGGGAGAGGTCGGCGACCTTGTAGTCGGTGAACGTCATGGTGATCTCCAGTGCCGCGCCCGGGGCGCGACGAGATTGGGGGTGTGGATGTTCGAGCGTGGGCTGGGGTCGTCTGACGCCGGGTACAGGTCAGCCCTGGCGCGTCAGAGGCTAGTACCTGGGCCCCTCTCGACCTGGTCCACGGACGTGGGGGCTGCCCAGGGTCTGCCCGCCGTCGACGACGTGTCGGCGGCGTGTCGGCGGCGTCCGGCGCTCAGCCGACCAGCCGCTCCGACAGGTCCCAGAGCCGGGCCGCGGCCTCGGGGTCACGAGCCCAGGACCGCCCCCCGTGGGTGGCGGCGGGGTCGTCGACCGCCGCGGCGCCGTCGCAGTCCTCGAGGTAGGCGCCGCCGTGGTCGTCGAGCTCCGGCGCCGTGGCGGCCCACACCGAGGTGGCCGCGCCCTGTTCCACGGTCTTGAACGAGAGCCCGCCACCGTCCCCCGCATGGTCGTCCGTGCGGCGGATCGACGCCATGAACTCCAGGTCCGCCTGACGCAGGTGACGGCCCAGGTCGGTGACGATCATGCCGGGGTGCACCGCGAAGGCGTGGATGCCCTCGGACGACCAGCGACGGTCGAGCTCCAGGGCGAACAGCGCGTTCGCGGTCTTGGCCTGCCCGTAGGCGTCCCAGTTGAAGTACTCGTCGGCCCGCTCGTAGTTGGGGTCGTCCCAGCGGATGTCGCTCAGCCGGTGCCCGCCGGAGCTCAGCACCACCACGCGCGCCGAGCCGCGCTCGGCGGCCGCCGCGGCCAGCGGGTCGTGGAGCATCGTCGTGAACACGAAGTGGCCCAGGTGGTTGGTGCCGAACTGCAGCTCGAAGCCGTCGGCCGTGCGGCCGAGCGGGCACGCCATCACGCCGGCGTTGTCGACGAGCAGGTCGATCGCCGGATGCCTCGACGCGATCGCCGTCGCGGCGGCGCGCACCGAGGCGAGGTCGGCCAGGTCGACCAGCACCGGATCGAGCGTCGCTCCCGGCACCGCCTCGTGCACCGCCCGGAGCCCGGCCTGCAGCTTCTGGTCGTCGCGGGCGGCCATGACGACCGTCGCGCCGACCGAGGCGAGCGCACGGGCGGTCTCCAGCCCGAGCCCGCCGGACGCGCCGGTGACGACCGCCGTGCGCCCTTCCAGCGACACGCCGTCGAGCACGTCGGCGGTGGTGCTCGACGGACCGAGCTCCCGGGCGTCCATCCGACTTCCCGGGCGGCTAGGCCCGGAGCCAGTTCTTGAGGTCGTCGAGCACCGCGATCGGGCCGGGGTCCACGCCCGACTGCACCGCCAGGTGCAGCGTGACGAAGTCGCCCTGCATCACCAGGTCCATCAGCTGCGCGAGCGGACCGTCGCCCTGGGCCTGCACGGTGTGGATGTCGGCCACCACCTCGTCGCACGCCGTGGCGACGAAGTCGAACCGCCGACTCACGTTGGGGTGCTCGAAGTCGTGGCGCAGGAACAGCAACGTGAACACCTGCCGGGTCACGTCGCCGTGCTGCGCCCACCCGGCGAGCTCGTTGTGGGTCAGCTCGGGGATGCGGTTCGACCAGGACGGGACCTTGGGGTTCTCGTTGAACTGGCCCTTCCACCGCCACGCAGCGACCTCGCCGAGCGGGCCGCCGCCGTACACGAGCGGCAGCGTGCGGCCGATGCGCTCGGCCAGACGCTCGGCCGGGTTGCCCGGCGCGCGCAGCTCCTCCCGCCGGACCTGCAGCTGGGCGATCGCCGCATCGATCTGGGCTGACAGGCCCTCGACCAGGCCGATCCGCTCGAGCGCCACCAGCAGCGGGATCGAGACCGCGCCGATCCCGGCACGCGGCATGGGGATGGTCGCGTCGACGGGGAGCAGCGGGACACCCCACTCCCCCGCCAGGCGGGCGAGCTCGCCGCCGGCCGCCACCACCACGAGTCGGGCGCCGGCGTCGCGCGCCGCGGTCAGCGCGGCGACGGTCTCCTCGGTGTTGCCGGAGAACGACACCGCGAACACGAGCGTGTCGGGACCGACGAAGCCCGGGCACTCGTAGTGCTTGGACACCACGATCGGCACCGGGCAGGCCGGTCCGGCCACGGCGGCGCAGACGTCGCCGCCGCTGCCGCTGCCGCCCATGCCCAGGATCGCGCCCGAGGTCACGCCCTCGGCGGATGGCAGGCCCCCGACCGCCAGCGCCGCGTCCCGCGCCGTGGCCAGCTGCTCCGGCAATCCCAGCGCGACCTCGAACATGCCGAGCGTGTCGAGCACCGCCGTGTCCGTTCCCACGAGCTCGGGACTCACGCGTCGAAGGTCGGCTCGATGCCGTCGGCGGCCGCCTTGGCCATGAGCCGCTCGTGCTCCGCGTCGTCCACGGACGTGGCCTCGTCGATGAGCATGACCGGGATGCCGTCGCGCACCTCGTACTTGCGGTGCAGGCGGTCGTTGTAGAGCACCTGCTCGTCGGCGAAGTAGAGCAGCGGGCCCTTGTCCTCGGGGCAGGCGAGGATCTCGAGCAGTCGCGGGTCGAGTGTCTGGTCGGTCGTCATGATCGGGTGCCTCCTGGGCTCAGGCGGTCATCACGCCGCGGACCTCTTCCACGCGCTTGGCGCACTGGTCCGCGTCGGGTGCCTCGAGGTTCAGCCGCAGCAGCGGCTCGGTGTTGGACGGGCGCAGGTTGAACCACCAGTCGCCGCCGTCGACGGTCAGGCCGTCGAGCCGGTCCTGGGGCAACGCCGCGAAGTGCTCGGCGACGCGCTCGATCACCGCGGCCGGGTCGTCGACCCGCGTGTTGATCTCGCCCGAGTCCGCGTAGCGCTCGAACGGCGCCCGCAGCTCGGACAGCGACTTGCCGGACACCGACAGCTGCTCGAGCACGACCAGCGCGGCGATCAGCCCGGAGTCCGCCCGGTAGTTGTCGCGGAAGTAGTAGTGCGCCGAGTGCTCGCCGCCGAAGATCGCACCGGTCTCGGCCATCACCTGCTTGATGAACGAGTGACCGACCCGGGTGCGCTCGGGCGTGCCGCCGTGCTCGCGGACCACCTCGGGCACCGTGCGGGAGCAGATCAGGTTGTGGATCACCGTCTCGCCCGGGTGCTTGTCCAGGATGCCGGCGGCGATGATCGCCGTGGTCGTGGAGCCGGACAGGCCGACGCCGTGCTCGTCCACCAGGAACACGCGGTCGGCGTCGCCGTCGAAGGCCAGCCCCACGTCCGCACCGGCCTCGACGACGCGGCGCCGCAGGTCCTCGGTGTTCTCGGGCTGGATCGGGTCCGCCGGGTGGTTCGGGAACGTGCCGTCGAGCTCGCCGTACATGATCTCGAGGTCGAACGGCAGCGTGGAGAACACGGCCGGGACGACCAGGCCGCCCATGCCGTTGGCCGTGTCGGCCACGACCTTGAGCGGGCGCAGCGCGCTCACGTCGACGAAGGACCGCACGTGGTCGGCGAACGCGTCGAGCACGTCCTGGTGGCTGAGCGAGCCGTGGCCGCCGGCCGGCTCGACCTGCCCGGCCAGGAAGGCGGTGCCGACCTCGCGGATGCGCCCCAGGCCGGTGTCCTCGCCGACGGGACGAGCACCGGCCAGGCAGAACTTCGCGCCGTTGTACTGCGCCGGGTTGTGCGAGGCGGTGAACATGGCGCCGGGGGCGTCCAGCGAGCCGGAGGCGAAGTAGAGCAGGTCCGTGGAACCGAGGCCGAGGTCGACCACGTCCAGGCCCTGGGACCGGACGCCCTCGCCGAACGCCTCGGTCAGCTCCACGCCCGACGGGCGCATGTCCCGGGCGACCAGCACCCTGGTGACCTGGCCGCCGCGCTCCGCCGCTTCCTCCCGGGCGAAGGTGGCGAAGCCCACCCCGATCGCCCGGGCGAGCTCGGGATCGAGCTGGTCGGGGACGATCCCACGGACGTCGTAGGCCTTGAAGATGGCGTCGAGGGCCGACATGGGTCGCACCCTAGGGGCCGGGCCGTGACCGGCCGGAGTCCGCCCCGGCCCTCCTGGCGCGGCAGCGAGCTCTGTTCCCGATTCCTGGGGCGAACACCCCAGCAATCGGGAAC
>JAEZAI010000485.1 GCA_023427825.1 Actinomycetes bacterium | reverse complement strand
GGTCGGGGGACCAGTGCTGCTCGATCCACGCCGCGCACTCGCTCTCGGCCATCGTCCCCCCGGGCGATCTTCCGGCGATCCCCACTCCAGCAGGCACCACTAAAAGAGGTGAGTATATTCGCGGCATGGACCTGACGCTCGATGAAGCGGAGCGCGACCTGGCGGAGCTGTGCCGTTCGTTCGCCGAGAAGGAGATCGCGGTCCGGGCTCCCGCGGCGTGGGAGCGCGCCGAGTGTCCCACCGACCTGCTCCGCGAGATGGGCGAGCTCGGCCTCCTGGGCATGCTCGTGCCCGAGGAGTGGGGCGGGATCGGCATGTCGACCGTCGGCTTCGTCGCCGCGCTGGAGCAGCTGGGACGCGCCGACCAGTCGGTGGCCGCCGCGTTCCAGGCCCACGTCACGATCGGCTCCATGCCGCTCCTGCTGTTCGGCACCGACGAGCAGCGCGAGCGGTGGCTCCGACCGCTCGCCGAGGGCCGGGTGCTCGGTGCCTTCGGCCTGACCGAGCCCGACGCCGGCTCCGACGCCCGCGGCATCAGCACCCGGGCCGAGCGGCGTGACGGCGGCTGGGTGATCAACGGACGCAAGACCTTCATCTCCAACGCCGGCACCGACATGTCCTTCGGCGCGACCGTGCTCGCCCGCACCGGCGACGGCGAGCGCGGGCCACGCTTCGGCAGCTTCGTCGTCGAGGCCGGCACGCCCGGCTACACGACCGGCCCCAAGATGCGCGGCATCGGCTGGAAGGGGCTCGACACCCGCGAGCTGTACTTCGACGACGTGTGGGTGCCCGACGAGCACCTGGTCGGCGACCCCGACCTGGGCCTGGGCCAGTTCCTGCGGACGCTCGAGATCGGTCGCATCTCGATCGCCGCGCTGTCGCTCAGCCTGACCCAGGCCGTGCTCGACCTCTCGCTCGCCTACGCAGCGGAGCGCCGACAGTTCGGCCAGCCCATCAGCAGCTTCCAGGCGATCCAGTTCAAGCTCGCCAACATCGCGACCGAGCTCGAGGCGGCGCGCTGGCTGACCTACCGCGCCGCCTGGCTGCGCGACGAGGGCCAGCCCTTCCTCAAGGAGGCGGCCATGGCCAAGCTCAAGGCCAGCCGGGTGGCCGCGTGGGCGGCCTCGGAGGCGGTGCAGATCCACGGCGGGCTCGGCTACATGCTCGAGTCGCCCGTCGCCCGCTTCTACTGCGACTCCAAGGTGCTCGAGATCGGCGAGGGCACCAACGAGATCCAGCACGTGGTGATCGCGCGGGCGCTCGGGTGCTGACCGCCGGTTCAGGGGGCGGCGTACCCGCCGTCCACGACCAGCGCGGCCCCAGTCGTCCAGGCCGAGCCGTCGCCGGCCAGGTACGAGTACGCCCCGGCCACGTCGCCCGCTGTCCCCAGGCCGAGCGGGTGCCGGCCGGCGATCGCGTCGAGCGCGTCGGCCGGCAGCTCGTCGTGGATCGCCGATCGGAAGGTGCCCGGGCAGACGCAGTTCACGCGGATGCCGTCCCGGGCGTACTCGACCGCCGCGACCTTGGCGAGCTCGATCACCCCGGCCTTGGTCACGCAGTACGGGCCGGCGTGGCTCCACGCGGTCATGCCCGACACCGACGCGGTGAGGACGATCGATCCCCCGCCCCGGGGCCGCATGACGCCGACCGCGGCCCGCACCGCGTTGACCGCGCCCAAGACGTTGACCCGGAACGCCCGCTCCCAGTCCTCGGTGTCCAGGTTGTGGATCCGACCGTTGGGCGACAGGACGCCCGCGTTGCTGATCACCACGTCGAGGCGGCCGAACCGCTCGACCGCGCGGTCGACGACGGCGCGGACCTGGTCGATGTCGGACACGTCGGCGCGCAGCGTGTCGACCGACCCGGTGGCGTCGCGGATCCCGGCGACCGTCGCCTGCAGCGTGTCGGCGCTCAGGTCGCTCAGCACCAGATCGGTCGCGGGTTCGGCGGCCAGCCGCGCCGAGATCGCCGCGCCGAGCGCGCCGCCCGCTCCCAGGATCGCCACGACGCGCCGGTGCGCGCCCTCGTCCCGCCCTTCGCTTCCCACGTGCCGGCTCCTTCCGCCGTCGTCGACCGATCAGACGAGCAGGTACCCGCCGTCCACGGCGAGCACCGTGCCGGTCACGAACCCGGCCGCGTCCGAGGCCAGGAACAGGTACGCCCCGGCCAGGTCCGCCGGCCGGCCCCAACGGCCCTGTGCGGTGTGGTCGAGCACGGCGCGCGACAGCCGCTCGTTGGACGACCAGCCGGCGGCCAGCGGCGAGTCGAACCAGCCGGGGTTGACCACGTTCACCGTGATGCCGGCCGGCGCCAGGTCGAGCGCGAGGGACTTGGCGAGGCCGACGAGGCCGGCCTTCGACGCGCTGTAGGCGGCCAGACCGCGGGCCGGGCGCTCCCCCAGCACCGAGCCGGTGAAGATCAGCCGCCCGCCGTCGCCCATCACCGACGCAGCGGCCCGGGCGCCCAGGAACGACCCGGTGAGGTTGACCTCCAGCACCTGGCGCCAGACCCCGGGGTCGACGTCGAGCGGACCGGCGACGACCGGCGAGATGCCCGCGTTGCAGATCCACGCGTCCACGCCGCCCCACTCGTCGGCCACCCGCGCGGCGACCGAGTCGTTGAACGCCTGGTCGCACACGTCGCCCGCGAACACGAGCGACTCGCCCGGCAACGCCGACGCCACGTCCTTGAGGTCGATCTCGGTCCTGGCCACCAGCGCCACCCGGGCCCCCGCATCGGAGAAGGCGTGGGCCAGCAGCTCCCCGAGCCCGCGGCTCGCCCCGGTGATCACGACCCGTCGGCCGGCCACGCCGCCGTCGGGGAAGGACGCTGGAATCTCGATGCGGTCCGTCATCGGGCCTCCTCGGCGGACTCGATCCACCCTAGATTGGACTGATCGGTACAGCAATGGACCTCACGTACGACGCCACCAGCCGCACGGTCGCCACGGCCGCGGGCGAGCTCCACTACCACGAGGCCGGCGACGGCCCGCCGCTGCTCCTGCTCCACGGGTCCGGCCCGGGAGTGAGCGCGTGGGCGAACTTCCGCGACAACCTGCCCGCGTTCGCCGAGCACTTCCGCACGATCGCGCTCGACTTCCCCGGCTTCGGGACGAGCTACTCGTGCGACGGCAACCCGCTCGTGGTCGCGCCGGGTGCGGTGACCGAGCTCCTCGACGCGCTCGAGCTCGGCGCGGTCCCGATCCTCGGCAACTCCATGGGCGGCAACGTGGCGGCGCGGGTGGCGGCGGCCGAGCCGGAGCGGGTGACGCGCCTGGTGACGATCGGCGGCCTGGGCGTGGCGCTGTTCAGCGCCAGCCCGCCCGAGGGGGTGAAGCTGCTCGTGCAGTTCGTCGAGGACCCCACCCGTGAGCGCCTGGTCGCGTGGATGGAGTCGATGGTCTTCGACCCCGAGATCCTGACCGAGGAGTTCGTGGAGCTCCGGTGGCGGACCGCCAGCGAACCGGCGGCGCTCGACGACGTGCGCCGCATGTTGAACTCCAGGTCCCTGGCCGCCATGCGGCGCGCCCCGCTCGGGGCGCCCGACCAGGTGGCCACCCTCGCCCGCATCAAGGCCCCGACGCTCGTGACGTGGGGACGCGACGACCGGGTCACGCCGCTCGACAACGTGCTGCTGCCGCTCCGGGTCATCCGCAACTGCGAGGTCCACGTCTTTCCCGACTGCGGGCACTGGGCGATGATCGAGCGCAAGGACGAGTTCGAGCGGGTCGTGCTGGAGTACCTACTGCGGTGACCGGTGCTCCCGGGTGACCTCGAGCGGGCGGTCGTACGACACGTCCTCGTGGTCACGCCGAGGTGCCAGGGTGACCGGGTAGCGGGGCGCGCCGCCCTGCACGGTGCCCTCCCACTCCATGACGACCACGCGGCGAGCGATGCGCCAGTCGCCGTCGCGCCGCTCCAGCCGGTCCACGTAGCGCCCGCCGTTGGCGAGCAGGCCGCCCTCGCCGTCGCGGCGCAGGACGCACAGGTAGTAGCTCTCCGCGTGCGCGAGGTCGCCGTCGAGATCGACGCTCGTGTTGGTCACGTAGCGCTGGTACCCGGGGAACGGCCCGTGGGCTGCGGCCAGGAAGTGGACCAGGTCGTCGAGCCCGCCGATCAGCGCGCCGTGGTCCTCGACCGCGTCGGGGTGGTACGCCGAGCGCACCAGGTCCTCGTCGCCGCGGTCGACGCCGCGGGCGTAGCGGTGGATGCAGTCGACGATCGCCTGACGGTCGAGCAGCCGCCGCAGCGCCGCCACCTCCGCGTCGTCCAGGCCGTCGGTCGCCATGCACGGACCCTATGTGCCACGGTTCCGGCGACGCCCCGATCGGCCGGCGACCACATCCCGTCGGATGAGACGCGTGGTTGACCGTCCGACCCGGCCCTAGGTAGGAGGATCTCGTGACAGAGGTCTCGCTGCAGCAGGCATCGCCGACCTTCGAGGGCGACGTCGATCCCGAGGCGGTCCCGGAGCGCTTCCGGCTCGGCCCTGCGTTCGTCCCGAAGGGTCGTTACCTGGCCGTCGAGTTCCTCCAGCTCGAGCTCGAGCTGCTCTTCCCGCGAACGTGGCTGATGGCATGCCGGCTCGAGGAGCTGCCGAGCATCGGCAGCTACGTCGAGTACCGGATCGGCGAACGGTCGGTGCTCGTGGTCCGCGAGTCCGAGGACTCGATCCGGGCGTACCACAACGCCTGCCGGCATCGCGGCACGCGCCTGGCCACCGGGCGGGGCCGGGTCGGCTCGATCATCTGCCCGTTCCACGGGTGGCGTTGGAACCTGGACGGCTCGATCCGGCTCCAGCTCGACCCCGAGGAGTTCGTCCCCCGCTCGGACGACGACCTGGGCCTGCAGCCCGTCCGCTGCGAGCAGTGGGGCGGGTTCGTCTTCATCAACATGGACCGCGACGCGCCACCCCTGCTCGAGTACCTGGACCCGGTGCCCGACGTCCTCGCGCCGTTCCAGCTGCAGAACATGCGCATCCGCTGGGCCAAGGGGACGATCGTCCCGTGCAACTGGAAGACCGTGCTCGACGGCTTCCTCGAGGGCTACCACATCCCCGGCACCCACCCGCAGCTCAACCGGCCGAACCGGGCCAACGACAACCCGGCCACGGTCAGGGAGATCGACACGCTGCGCAGCTGGTCGCCGACGTCGGTGTACGAGCGGCACTCGATGTACCAGAGCCTCGGCACCAAGCGCAGCCAGACCCGCCGGTTGGACAAGGACCCGGCGCGCCGCCCGGGCGCCGGGGGCGGCGAGGACGCGCGCGAGGGCATCGCAGGTGCGGTCGAGTACATCTACGAGGAGCTCCGGGCGCTCGAGACCGAGCGCAGCGTGCGCGCCGCGCAGCTGCTCCGCGAGTCCGAGGTGCCCGAGGG
>JAEZAI010000442.1 GCA_023427825.1 Actinomycetes bacterium | reverse complement strand
GGAGCATCACGCCCTTGGGCTCGGACGTGGAGCCCGACGTGAACTGCAGCACCGCCAGGGCTGACGGATCGTCGGCCGGCCGGGTGTAGTCGGACGCGGTGGGCGCGTCGTCCGCGAACAGCTCGTCGAGGCCGATGAACGGCGGGTCGCCCGGCATGGGCTCCACGAAGTCAGCCAGCTGGCTGTCGATCACCACGACCTTCGAGTCCGCGCGGCGGATGCGGTTGCGGGTCTGCTCGATGAACTGGTCGAGCGCACCCATGCGCATGGGCAGCGGCATGGTGACCAGCGCGCCGCCGGTCAGCCAGATCGCCTGGATGGTCGTCACGAGCCGGCGTGTGGTCGGGCCGAGGAGCGCGACGTGGTCGCCGGGTCCGACGCCCCGGGCCTGCAGTCCCGCCGCCACCGCCCGGGCCTCCGAGTGCAGCTGACCCCACGTCAGCGTCTCGTGGTCGTCGCCCGCGACGCAGGTGACCTTGCCCTGGCCGTGCTCGGCGACGGACTCGAGGCGGGAGATCAGGGACAGCTCGGATGACAGCACGTTGTTTCGGACTCCGGAGATGACGCGACGGTTACGTCTGATGTCACGCGACCGTACACACGGCGAACGCAGCGACGCGACGATCCCTTCCCGGGCGCCCCCTTCCCCGGCGCCGGCCGGTCCCGACGAGCCGCCTGCCGCAGGACCGCCGCTACGGGACGATGTTGACCAGCTTGGGTGCCCGCACGATGACCTTGCGGGGCGTGGCGCCGTCCAGGATCGCCTGCACCTTGGGCGACTGCAGGGCCAGCGCCTCGCAGGCGACCTCGTCGGCGTCGGCCGGCACCTCGATGCGGTCGCGCACCTTGCCCGCGCCCTGGACGACCATCGTCACGGTGTCCTCGACCAGCAGGTCGGGGTCGGCCACCGGCCAGGGCTCGGCGTGCACGTGCCGACCGGGCGTGCCGGCAGCGGCACCCCGGCGCGACCACAGCTCCGCGGCGATGTGCGGTGCGGCCGGGGCCAGCAGCAGGAGCAGGGTGTCGACGGCCTCGTCCACCACCTCGGCGTGCGCGCGCTCGTCGGACTGCACGTACTTGTACAGCTCGTTGACGAACGCCATGGAGCGGGCGACGGCCACGTTGTAGGACCAGCGCTCGAACGCGTCGGTCACATCCGCGATCAGGCGATGCGTGGCCCGCACGACCGCCAGGTCGGCCTCGGTGCGCCCGCCGTCCCGGACATCACCCAGCAGGTCCGAGCCGGGGACGGCCAGCCGCCAGACGCGGGACAGGAAGCGAGAGCAGCCCTCGAGCCCGAAGTCCTCCCAGTCGACGTCCTCCTCGGGCGGCTTCACCGCCAGGTGGGCCAGGCGCAGCGTGTCCGCGCCGTAGGTGTCGATGATCTCCTCGGGCGCGACGAGGTTGCCCTTGGACTTGGACATCTTCGAGCCGTCCAGCCGGATCATCCCCTGCGTGAACAGCCGGGTGAACGGCTCGCGAAGGTCCGCCGGCGCCACGCCCAGGTCGGACAGCGCCTTGGTGAAGAACCGGGCGTACATCAGGTGCAGCACGGCGTGCTCGGCACCGCCGATGTACTGGTCGACCGGCATCCAGGAGGACACGGCCTCCTTGGAGAACGGCACATCGGAGCTCCACGGATCGCAGAACCGCAGGAAGTACCAGGACGAGTCGACGAACGTGTCCATGGTGTCGGTCTCGCGGGTCGCGGGACCGTCGCAGTCGGGGCACGTGGTGTGCAGGAACCCCTCGTGGAACTGCAGCGGCGACTGGCCGGTGGGCCGGAACTCCACGTCGTCGGGCGCCAGGACCGGCAGCTGGTCGAGCGGCACCGGCCGGGGGCCGCACTGCTCGCAGTAGACGATCGGGATGGGGCAGCCCCAGAAGCGCTGCCGCGAGACCAGCCAGTCGCGCAGGCGGAAGTTGACCGTCCGCTCGCCGCGCTCGTCGGCCTCCAGCCACTCGATCGCTGCGTCCTTGGCCGCGGCGACGTCCAGGCCGTTCAGGTCCGGACCCGGCACGGCCGACGGGTCGACCGGCGAGTTCACGTGGACACCCGGCCCCGAGTACGCCTCGCCGTCCCAGTCGTCGGGGCGCTCGACGGTCTCGATGATCGGCAGCCCGAAGGCCGTCGCGAAGTCCCAGTCACGCTGGTCCTCGCCCGGCACGGCCATGACCGCACCCGTGCCGTAGGTGGCCAGCACGTAGTCGGCCAGGTAGATCGGCACCGGCTTCCCGGTGAACGGGTTCAGGGCGTACGCACCGGTCGAGCAGCCGCGATCCTCGACCGCGCCCTCGGTGGACAGGCGGTCGATCTCGGCGGTGTTGCGGGCCTTCTCGACGAACGCCTCGACGTCGGCCCGGCGGTCCTCGGTGGTGATGACCTTCACCAGCGGGTGCTCGGGGGCCAGCACGCAGAACGTCATGCCGTAGCTGGTGTCGGGGCGGGTGGTGAAGACGCGCACGCTCGGGACGCCGGGCAGGTCCTTGCGGACCTCGCCGTCGGCGTCGACGACCGCCATCTCGAACTCGGCGCCCTCGGGCCGGCCGATCCAGTTGCGCTGCTGGGTGACCACCCGGTCGGGCCACTGCACCAGCTCCAGGTCGTCGAGCAGCGCCTGCGCGTAGTCGGTGATGCGGAAGTACCACTGCTCCAGGTCGCGCCGCTCGACGACGTCGCCCGAGCGGTCGCAGCGACCGTCGATCACCTGCTCGTTCGCCAGCACCGTCTGGCAGCCGGGGCACCAGTTCACGGGCGCGGCCTTGCGGTAGGCCAGGCCGGCCTCGAACAGCTGCAGGAAGATCCACTGCGACCAGTGGATGTACTCGGGGCTGTGGCTCCGGACCTCTCGCC
>JAEZAI010000353.1 GCA_023427825.1 Actinomycetes bacterium | reverse complement strand
CGTCGAGACCGCCCGGCCGGCCACCACCGAGCCGGCGTCGTGCGGTGCGACCCCGGTGTCAGCCGGGGCGACCCCGGTGTCGGCCGGGGCGGCTCACTCCTCGTAGGCGTCGATCCGCCGCAGTAGGGCCACGGCCAGGTCCGGGCTGGGGTCGTCGGTCCACACCGCGGTCACGTTGCCGCGGACGTCGATCAGTACGGTGGTCGGGCGACCCTGCTCGTACGACGCGCCGAAGCGCTCGGCCAGCGCGCCGGCCGGGTCGGCCAGGATCCGCACGTTGCCCTCGATGCCGTCATCGAGATCCTCCACGTCGGCCTGGGTGCGCTTGGCCACCGCGAGCAGCTGCACGCGGTCGCGACCGAAGTCGACGAGGTGCTGGCCCATGCCCTGGAGCGCCTGTCGGGCACCCTCGTCGTTGGGCGGCTCGAGGAAGACGAGCACCACCGGGATGCGGCCGAGGATGCGGTCGAGGTCGACGCGACCGCCGGTGCTGGCGAGGACCTCGCCGGGGCCGCCGCGGGGATCAGGGGGTTCGGGGCTCATGCGGCCACACCTACCCCTCGGCCACGTCCTCCACCACGTCGGTCCCCGGCGCCTCCGTCCCCGTGAGGTCGACGGCCTCGCGTCCGGTCAGGGCGAAGGCGGGATCGGTGTCGTCGAGCACCACGCCGAGCTCGGCGGCCTTGGCCCGGGCCTCCTCGGGGAAGATGTTCTGCACGATGTACGGGTCCGCGGTCACCGAGTAGTCGGGGGCCAGGAACTTGGTGAATCGGTCGATGTAGAGCAGCTGCTTGGCGATCAGCGCCAGCTCCTGTGGCACCGAGGCCTTGTACGTCTTGAGCATCTCGAGCGACTGGGCCACCAGTGCCGCCACGTCGATGCTGCCGAAGCCGTCGGTGAGCATCGGACCGAGCACCATGTTGAGGAACGCCCCGAGCTCCTCGTCGGAGCCCATGTCGGCCGGGATCGCGCCGACCTCCCGGTACGCCCTCGCCACCCTGGTGAAGTCCAGGTCGAACGCGCACGTGTAGAAGAGGTCCTTGAGGACCGAGCGCCACTCCGGTGACAGCTCGCCCATGATCCCGAAGTCCAGGTAGCACCCGCGGCCGTCGTCGAGCGCCCAGATGTTGCCGGCGTGCATGTCGCCGTGGAACGGACCGTGGACCATGGCGGCCTCGGCCCACACCTTGGCGCCGCGGCGGAGGATCGACTGGCCGTCCATCCCGCGCTCGACGAGCTCGTCGAAGTGGTCCATGGGGATCCCGTGCACCCGCTGCATGCAGATGGTCCGGGGGCCGCAGTGATCCCAGTACACCTCGGGAGCGGTGATCATCGTGTTGTCGCCGAACGCCGAGATGTTCGTCCGGAACACCTGCTGCTGGTAGGCCTCGAGCGCCGGGTTGAGCTCGCGGAACGTCACGCCGTGCAGGTCGCGGATGATCCCGCGGGCCCCCGACGTCCTGCCCCACGGCGTCCACTCGATCACGGCGGCGATGCGGTACATGTTCCGCAGGTCGGTGGCCATCTGCTCGCGGATGTCGGGCCGCTGGACCTTGACCACCGCGGTGCGGCCGTCCCGCAGCGTGCAGGCGTGCACCTGGCCGATCGACGCGGCCGACAGGGGGCGGTCGTCGAAGCTGGCGAACACGACGTCGACCGGCGCGCCCAGGTCGGCCTCGATGGTGGCGTGCACGAGCTCGGTCGGGAACGGCGGCACCTCGTCGAGGCAGCGGCGCGCCGCCTCGGCCAGGACCGCGGGGAACATGCCGCCCGAGCTGGCGATGATCTGGCCGGCCTTCACGAAGGTCGGGCCCAGTCGGATGAAGCCGTCGACCAGGCCGTCGCAGGCGGTGCGCACGACGGTCGTGCTGCGCCGGCGCACGAGGCGACCCGCGAGGGCGGCGAGCACCGACCAGGACAGGACCGACACCACGACGATCGACCGCCAGACGTCGACCAGGCGGACCGCCTGCAGCGGCGGCTCGTCCACGTGGAGGGCGGACGCGGGCGGGCCGTCGGTGAACGGTCCACGGAAGGCGGCCCCATCCAACCCCTCCGCGCCGGGAGTCGCACCCTGCATGGCGGCAGAGCCTTGCAGGTGCCGCCCGCCGGACCCAAGACGGGCCCCCGCCCGAGTTCGCTAGGCACAGCGTCCCGGCCCAGGAGTAGAACATGTGTTCGATGGACGGGCGCGCCACCATCCTGCACGCGGACCTGGACTCGTTCTTCGCGTCGGTCGAGCAGCGCGATGACCCGGCCCTGCGCGGTCGGCCGGTGATCGTCGGTGGCGGGGTGGTCCTCGCGGCCAGCTACGAGGCCAAGGCGTTCGGGGTCCGCGGTGCCATGGGCGGGCGGGAGGCGGCGCGGCGCTGCCCGCACGCGGTCGTGGTGCCGCCCCGGTTCTCGGCGTACGTGCGGGCCAGCAAGGACACGTTCGAGGTGTTCCGCGACACCACGCCACTGGTCGAGGGCATCTCGATCGACGAGGCGTTCCTCGAGGTCGGCGGCCTGTCCCGGACCGCCGGCACGCCGGTCGCGATCGCGCGCCGGCTGCGGCGTCGGGTGGCCGACGAGGTGGGGTTGCCGATCACGGTCGGCATCGCTCGGACCAAGTTCCTGGCCAAGGTGGCCAGCGCGGTCGCCAAGCCCGACGGCCTGCTGGAGGTGCCGCCCGACGGCGAGGAGGCGTTCCTGCACCCGCTGCCGGTCGAGCGCCTCTGGGGCGTCGGTCCGGTGACCTCCGAGAAGCTCCGGGCCCGCGGCATCACCACCGTCGGTCAGCTGGCCGCGGTGGAACGGGCCGCGCTCACGTCCATGCTCGGCCCGGCGTCCGGCCGCCACCTGCACGCCCTGGCCAACCTGCGCGACCCGCGGCCGGTCCGCACGGGTCGGCGCCGTCGCTCGATCGGCGCCCAGCGTGCGCTCGGGCGGTGGAACGGGTCGGAGCCCGACCTGGACCTGGCGCTCGTGGGTCTGGTCGACCGCGTCACCCGTCGCATGCGCGACGCCGGCCGCGTCGGCCGGGTGGTCGTGCTGCGCCTGCGCTTCGGCGACTTCACCCGGGCCACCCGGTCGCGCACGCTCCCCCACCCCACCGCCGACACCGCCGTCGTGCTGGCCGAGCTGCGGCAGCTGCTCGCCGCCAACCGGCAGCTGGTCCTCGACCGCGGGCTCACGCTGGTCGGCGTGTCGGTGTCGGGCCTGCAGGACGACGCCGCGGTCCAGCTGCCGCTCCCGTTCGACCGGCGGGCCACCCACGACCTGGACCTGGCGCTCGACGCGGTTCGCGAGCGGTTCGGCGTCGACGCCATCGGCCGCACTGCCATGGTCGGCCGCTCGTCGGGGATCGAGATGCCGACCCTCGACGACGAGGACCCCGACCTCTGACGGACCCGTTCTGTGATGCTTTTCCGGGGGATTTCCCCCGGAACAGCATCACAGAGCCCTAGGGCCGGGCGGCCAGGAAGGCGCGCCAGCCGCCGTGATCGCTGATGTCGGGGGCGCCCTCGAGCGCGCCCGGCTCGCACAGGAACCCCGGCACCTCCGACCCGTCGGCCAGGCGGACCCGACCGATGGCGTGAGGCAGGGCCACCGACGCCACGAAGTCGCCGAAGCCGGCTGCGGACAGCTCCCACACCTCGACCAGCAGCGCCACCCCGCCGTCACCGACCCGGACCAGCCCGGGCTTGGGGAGCGGGCCGTCGAGCAGGTGCATGCGGTAGGTCGGCGCGGTCGTGGTCTCGGCGACGAACCGGCCGCCCCGGTCGAGCAGCTGGTGCTCCAGAGGTTGGCCGCGCAGGTGGGCGCCCACGACGACGACCCGCACGGTCCCGGTCGTCGCTCCGGGGCCGGTCCCGCCCGGTACGCCGGCCTCGCCCCGCAGCTGCGCGCCGAGCCGGGCCAGGCGGCGGTCGCTCCAGGCGGGACCGGTCAGCGTGACGCCGATCGGCAGCCCGTCGGAGCGGTGGCCGGCGGGCACCGACAGCGCGGCCAGGTCCAGCAGGTTGCAGAAGTTGGTCCAGCGCCCGAGCACCGAGTTGGTGCGGACCGGATCGGCCTGCACCTCGTCGATCGTGAAGGCCCGGGGGATCGTGGGGATCATCAGCGCGTCCACGGTCGACCACGTCGGCGCGCAGCGGTGGGCCAGGTCCGCGAGGCGGGTGAGGTCGCCGGCGAACGAGTGGGCCGGGATCCGGCCGGCGGCCGAGATGATCGGCCCCACCACCGGGTCGACCTGGTCGGGGTGCTCGTCCACGAAGCGACCGACCGCGTCGTAGCGCTCGGCCACGAAGCCGCCGCCGTAGAGCAGGGTCGCGGTCTCCAGGAACGTGGTGAGGTCGAGCTCGACGACCACGTGGCCCAGGTCGGCCAACCGGTCCGCCGCGGCGCGGAGCGCGGCGCGCAGCTCGGGTTCCAGATCGGGGTCCGAGTCGAGCGTGGCGGCGTCGGGCAGACCCACTACCGCGCCGGGGGTGAACGGTCGGACGGGAGCGGGTGCGGCGCCGCGCGGCCGGCTCCAGGGGTCCTCGGCGTCCTCGCCCGCCATGGACTCCACGGCCCGCAGCGCACCGCCGACGTCGCGGGCGAACACCGACACGCAGTCGAGCGACCGGCAGGCGGGCACGACGCCCGACCCGCTGACCCATCCCCGCGT
>JAEZAI010000324.1 GCA_023427825.1 Actinomycetes bacterium | reverse complement strand
TGCTGGAGGCGAGCGACCTCGAGATCCGGCGCGGCGGCGAGACCTACACCGTGGACACGCTGGAGGCGCTCCGCGCCGCAGGGCCGGACGACGATCTGGTGCTCATCCTCGGCTCCGACGCCGCCGCGGGCCTGGACACGTGGGAGCGTCCCGACGAGCTGCGGCGGATGTGTCGGCTGGCGGTCGTCGAACGGCCCGGCTCGCCGGTCGTCGTGCCCGACGGGTTCCGCTACGACCGGGTGACCGTGCCGCAGCTCGACGTGTCGTCGACCGAGCTGCGCCGGCGGGTGGCCGAAGGGCGTTCGGTCCGCTTCCTCGTGCCGGAAGGGGCCGTCTCCCTGATGGAGGGGCGCCGCCTCTATCGTTGACGCCCATGACGGCGACCGACAGCGGGCCCACCACGCACGTGGACCCCGCCGCGGACGGCGATGTCGATCCGCACGCCGTCACGGTCGTCCGGCGTCGTCGCTCGGAGCAGTCGGGGCGCGGTCGCAGCGGGACCGGAGGCCGGGGCGGCACCCGGACCGTCTGGTGGCAGCTCGGCACCACCCTCGCGTTCGTCGCGCTGCTCATCGGCCTGGCGTTCACCGGGTACCGGGCCAGCCTGCTGATCACCGGCGGTGGCACCAAGAAGGTGACCGACCCCAAAGCCCCCGGCTACGTCGCCGAGGTCCGGCCCACGCCGGTCGACCTGGTCGCCGTGACGGCCGAGGACGGCACGCTGGCCGCGGCGCTCATCGTGAGCGGGTCCGGTGCCGAGGCCGGAGGGACCGTGTCCGCGCTGCCCGCCACCATGTCGGCCGGTCCCGGCGAGGACGGACTGTTCGCGCCGATCGGCGATGCCTACGAACAGGGCGGACTCGACCAGCTCCGGTCCACGCTCGGCATCGGTCTGACGTTCGGGTTCACGTCCGCCGAGGAGATCTCGGCCGACGACCTCAAGGCGTTCACCGGCCTCGCCGGCCCGCTCACCGTGAAGAACGTCGACAACCTGATCGACAACAGCGAGCGCGGCACGATCCAGGCCAACCCCGAGAACGAGTCGGTGCGCTACCGCGCCGGCGACGTGGTGCTGCAGCCCGACGAGGTGATCGCCTACCTCGGCTTCGCCGGCATCGGCGAGAAGCCCGACCGGCAGATGCTGCGTCACCTCACCGTGTGGGAGCAGCTCATCACGGCCCTGGACGGCAAGGACCTGTCGCAGATCGGCGGCTCCGCATCGACCGACGGTGAGGCCGTCGGCGGGTCGAGCGCGGTGGCAGAGCTGTTCACCGACCTGGAGGGCGGCGACGTGTCCTACGAGCCGGTGCCGCTGGTGCAGCAGCCGATCCCCGGCACGTACTTCACGACGATGATCCCCGACACCGCCGCGCTGCCCACCTACGTGTCCCGGGTCGTGCCGTTCCCGACCTCGGCGACGCCCGGCCAGCGGGCCCGGGTGGAGCTGCTGAACGGCACGTCCAAGGAGGACGCAGCCCTGCTCGTCGCTCCCAAGGTCGTGGCCGCCGGTGGAGAGATCTCGCTGCTCGGCAACGCCGAGTCGTTCGATGTGACGGCGACCAAGGTGGAGTACATGGCGCCCGAGGCGCAGGAGGCGGCGGAGGCGATCGCCAAGGCGCTCGGCGTGAGCGCCACCGCGGCAGAGACCGAGTCGGGCGGCATCGACGTGCGAGTGACCGTGGGTAGGGATCGGACCTCGTGACCGTCACCAGCCCCGAAGAGTCCCTGCGCACCGCACTGGCCGCCGCCGAGGGGGCCGAGGACAAGCTCGCCACCGACGTGGTGATCCTGCACGTGGGTCCCGTCGTCGGCGTGGCCGAGTACTTCGTGCTCGCCACCGCCAACAACGACCGCCAGGTGAAGGCCGTCGTCGACGCCGTCGAGGAGCGCGTGGCGAACGACGTGGGGGACAAGCCCCGCTCGGTCGAGGGCGCGGACGCCCGACGGTGGGTGTTGCTCGACTACGGCGACGTGGTCGTCCACGTGTTCCTGGCCGAGGAGCGCGACTACTACCGGCTGGAGCGGCTGTACTCCGACGCGCCGGTGGTCGACCGGAGCTGACTGGCCTTACTGGTCCGCTTGCGGAGGAGTGCCGCCGGCGGCGTTCGCCCTGGCGCCAGCGGTGAGCCCGCCCCACAGCACCACGAAGCCGCCGAGGGCGAGGACCGCGCACAGCGCAGCGGCGATGCCCCAGCCCGTCGGCTTGGTGTCGGACACGTCCCACACGTCCATGTAGGTCAGCAGCGCCATGATCGCCCCGAGCGACCCGGCGATGATCATCCAGGAGCCGATGCGGACCTTGCCACGGGCGGCGACGACCGCTGGATCGGTGCTGGGCATGCGTCGGTTCTACTGCACCGGGGCTCTCCTGCGCCGGGACGCTGCAGCACGGGGACGGTCGGCGGTCCCCGACACGCGGTCGTGCCCGGACGCGCGGTGGTGCGTCCGGGTCGTGTGGTTGGTCGGTTGAAGGTCGGTGTGTGGTGCGTCCGTTGGGGTCCCGCGCTCATGCGGCGGGTGCGGTTCGTCGTCGTCGTCGGTGTTCGGTGTCCATCCGGTGCCCGGATGGTGTGTTGATGGTGAAGAACCCTTCGCAGGGTCCGGGTTCGGGGTTGGCGGTGAGCTTCCATCCTCGGCGGTGGACGATGCCGTGGTGCCGCCGGCAGAGCAGCACCAGGTTGACGGTGACGGTCCGGCCGCCCTTTGACCATTCGGTGACGTGGTGGGCGTCGCACCATGCGGCGGGGCAGTCGCATCCGGGGTAGGCGCAGCCGCCGTCGCGTGCGATGAGCGCCTTGCGCATGAGTGGGTTCGGTGACCTGTCGAGCTCGCGGGCGGCTGTGGGTTGTCCGAAGGTGTCGACGAGGAGCTCGATGATCTTGGGGTCACACGCGAGGAGCTCCCATTGTTCGGCGGTGAAGTGGACGGGGATGCCGTCGGGCGTCATCACCGGGAACGCCACGGCATCGCGGGAGCAGCCGCAGTCGGTGTGGTCGTGGTCATCGTCGTCGACGAGGTGCAGGCCCCGGCCGTGTCGTTGCAGGTTGGGTTCGGCGAAGCGGGCGATGCCGGTGCCGGCGAGGACACCGGCGAGGATCGGGTCGAGGTCGTCGG
>JAEZAI010000307.1 GCA_023427825.1 Actinomycetes bacterium | reverse complement strand
CCACCGCCACCTCACCGCGGGCGAGGGCGGCGGCGAGCTTCGGTTGGTGCTGCCGCAACGTGTTCGCGGTCGCGAGATCCGCCTTCACCCGCTTCGGGTCGGCGCCGTGACGCCACCCGGCCTCGTTCGCAGTCACGTGTCCCAAGCGGCGGTCCGTCAGCGACCGGGCGTCGAGTTCCGCCAACATCCCGAACCGGGCCGAGTGGAACACCCGATCCAACGACTCCAACCCGTCGAACAACCCCAACAACGTGTCGTCGTCCACGCCGCGCAGATCCACCCCCGCCAACTCGGCCACCGCATCGATCGCCGCCCGCGCGAAGGCCGGCACCGAGAACACCGGCTCCCCGAACCCCACCGCCACATGCGCGACAGCACCATCACCCGCCTCATCGCCGCCGGTCTCACCGCCGGTGCCGGCGTCGCCGTTCCCTTCCCCAGTCGAACGCATGTTCGACACGATACGGAGGGGGTGTGACAATGAGGCGCCCCGACCCACCACGCACGGCGTCGAAGCTCGCCGCGGTCGTGATCGACCGGGTCAATCGAGTTGGACAGAACGCGGCGGGCCGCTCATAGCCTCGGGGTGTGGCGAGCAGCGCTCCCGACGCGGGCGGAGCAGGCGCGCGCTGGGTCCGCGCTCGCGGATGGCGCATCTGGACTCTGCGCTTCTGGATCGTCTGGTTTCTCGCGTCCTTGCTCATGGTGTCCGCCACGAAAGGTCTCGACCCGATCAGAACCGCCGTCGCAGTGCTGCTGGCCATCGCAGTCGAGGTCTGGACGGTGCGGATCGGAGTCCGCGCCGGACGTGACGGCCTTGCGATCGTGCGCCCGTTCAGCACTCAGCGCCTTCCCGCCGAATCGATCCGGTCATTGCACGTCGTTCGCACGAACTTCGCCTGGTACAAGGTCATCGACCTGCAAGTGCGGCTCGCCGACGGGACTGCAGTGATGGTGCCGTGGGTGTCCTGGGGGACCCAGCTCGACCAACTCATGACCGTCGAGCCACCACCGCTGCCTCGTCTGTCCCAGCAACGCGTGCTCGACGCGCTCGCCGCCGGGCTTCAACTGGATGGAGCCGAGGCCCCGCCCGACCCGTCGAAGTAGCGCCCGACGATCATGGCGAGGGCCCCACCGGCATGGCAGACGCCCACTGAAGTCAGGGCCAGATGCACTGCGCCAGCGAGGCTCCCTCCGCCGGCAGCGAGGCATCGAGGGCCGCGCCGGTCTCCTTTGCCGGACACAGACCGCGCAGACAACCGCGCGCGATGCGGCCGGTGACCCGGGACCCTCGATGACCTCCACCAGTAGCGTTGGGCCGTGACCGACGCCTGGATCGCCGTCGTGTGCGCCGAGAGCAGCGCCGTCTGGGACCAAGATGTCGACGAGCCCGGGTGCGCAGATCCGACCCACGAGCACCTGCAGTTCGAGGTCCACCGGCATCGCACGCTCGTGGCGATGCCCGACGGCACCAGGGTCACCGCGGTGTCGTTCGACGACCGCGATCCGTACGCCCGGGACTCCCCTCCGGACTTCGGCCTCTACCTCGACGTGCGGTGGCAGCCGCCGTGGCCGCACGAGATCCTCGACTGGCCCGACTTCGGGGTGCCCGACGACGCAGAGGCCGTGGTCGCAGCGCTCGCCGCGTTGCGCGATCGGGCCCGTTCCGGCGAACGGGTCGAGATCGGCTGCCTGGGCGGACACGGCCGGACCGGCACCGCGCTCGCGGGTCTGGCGGTCCTGTGCGGACACCCGCCCGACCAGGCGGTCGAGTGGGTCCGAGCGACCTACTGCGATCAGGCGGTCGAGACCGAGGAGCAGGACGCCTTCGTCCGCTCGCTCCGCAGCTGACCCCGCGAGCCGAGCCGCCGACGGCGGCCGCTCCCGACCGACCGCTCCCCGCCGACCGCTCCCGCACCGGAAGGTGGTCGCTCGATCGACGTCGAACGGTCGCTGGTCAGTAGCCGGAGGCGGCGACCTCGATGCGGCCGTCGGCGGCCGCAGCCGCGAAGGCCTCGTAGTCGTGGTGCACCTGCTGGGCGTACGCCATGGAGAAGTCCTCGATCGCCCGGTCGAACTTGTCGCTCTTGCCGAGGTACGACGCGATCGCGATGCGTGAGCCCGACCGGGCGTGGGCGCGTGCGAGCGTCCAGGCGCACAGCAGCAGGTAGCTCTCGGTCAGCTGCTCGCCGATCTTCTCGAGGTTCACGGAGCCCTTCATGTCGCGGAACTGCCGGATGTAGAAGTCGTGGTGACCGACGTTGGCCCAGCCCAGGAACTGGTCGGACGCCGCCTGCATCAGGTGCTGCCCCACGACCACCCGGTGACCCTGGTTGTCGTACGCGACGGGCTCCACGTAGGTCTCCAGCACCGAGTGCTCCGCCTCCTTGATCTGAAGGATCATGAGGTCGTCGTCGTCCCGACCCCGGACCAGGGCGATGTAACAGCGGGTGCCGACGCTGCCCACGCCCACGACCTTCAACGCCACGTCGACCAGCTCGTACCCGCCGAGCAGCACCCGCAGGTACTGGGGCACGGTGTCCAGGTACTCGCCGAACAGCCCGATGACGGTCTGGTGCATGGCCTGCGCGGCGTCGATGCCCATGGAGTCGTCGAGGCGCTCGACGAGCGGCGGCTGGTGCACGAAGCGGCGCCCGCCGTCGACCACCTCCGTGTACTTGGCGATCGCCTTGGACACGTCGTTCAGGCGGGCCTTGCGGAACTGGCGCTCGACGAGCGTCCGGTTGTCGCCCTGCGACAGGGCGAGGATCTGGTCGTCGGTCAGCCGCGAGTACCAGACGGCCAGACGACCCTTGGCGGCGAAGTCCATCATCGAACCCCGGTAGGCGAGCCCGACGGAACGGGCCAGCCGGCGTTGGACCTCCTCGCCCCAGCCGCGGTCGCCCGCCATCAGCACGGCGCTCACCGCCAGGCGCTTGACGTCCCACTCCCACGGGCCCGGATGCGTCTCGTCGAAGTCGTTGCAGTCGAACACGAGCGCCCGCTCGGGCGAGCCGAACAGCCCGAAGTTCGACAGGTGGGCGTCGCCGCAGAGCTGGACCTGGATCCCGGTCGTCGACGTGGTCGCCAGGTCCGCCGACATGACCGCGGCGGAGCCCCGGTAGAAGGCGAAGGGGCTGGCCATCATGCGGGCGTGGCGGACCGGCACGAGGAACTGCAGCCGGTGACGCTCCTGCTCCTGGAGGATGGCGACCGGATCGCGCGAGTCCGTGACCTCCCACCTGGCGTGCGCGGTGCGCGGGCAGCAGTCGCGGCGGGACCGCCCCCAGTGCTGGTGCTCCTCGGGTTCCAGGTGGTCCTTCGTGGGCAGCGGCGAGGGCGGGGCGGTCACGGCGTTCACGGCACCAGCCTAAGGGTGCACGTCCGCGACCGGACCGGCCGTCAGGGCTCCCGATCGCACCCGCTCGGGTCGATCGCCGGAGTCGATCGCTGGGCTACCGTCGGTCGCCTGATGGCCGGGACCGTGGTGCTGCTCGACGCCGACACCGTGGCGGGATGGCGCCGCCCGGCCCCGTCCCTGCAGCAGCTCCACCGGGCCATCGACGACCTGCGCCGCCAGCACCCCGACGTGACCGTGGCCGTGGTGGCCGACGCGTCGATCAAGTGGGCGCTGCCCACCGAGGAGCAGCCGGCGTTCGAGAAGGACATCGTGACCCGGGCGGTGGTGTGCGCCCCGGCCGGCACGCGGGACGGCACCTACGGCTGGATGCAGGCGGTGGTCGACACCGCCCGCCGCGACGCCGATCGTGTCCTCGCGGTCACCGACCGGGCGATCGCCGGCGTGCCGGTGGTCCGGCTGACGCAGGTCGAGGGGCACTTCCGGTTCGACCTCGAGGGCGCGTCCGTGGTGGACGTGAAGCCCTCCAACCCGCACCGGCGACGCAGCCGCCGCTGACCCGTGGCTGCCCCGGACGCCCGGGAACCGGCGACCGGAGCCAGGACTACCCTCGCCGTGACGGCCCGCCGCGGCCCAGGAGGACCCCCATGCCACAACCGACCACGCCGGTGCACTGGATCGACACCGCCGGCAACCAGCAGGGACCCGAGCCGTGGGAGACCGTGCAGGCCAGGGTGACCCACCAGCAGATCCCGCCGAGCACGAACGTCTGGTGGGAGGGTGCGCCGGGCTGGCTGCCCTTCGACCAGGTCACGGCGGCGCCGGTCGCACCGCCCGCTCCGGCACAGGCACCTGTGGAGGCGACGGCACAGCAGCCGGCACCGCCCGCACCCGAGGCGCCGCAGACCGCGCCAGCGCAGACGGCGCCAGCGCAGACCGCGCCCGTGGAGGCCGCGCCCACGTCGGCCTCGGCGGCCCTCATGAGCGGCATGACCGACCAGGAGCTCGACGACGAGTTCATCGGCCTGGTCGGCCGCAGCTGGGAGATGTACAAGGAGACCGAGTTCGCCAGCTCGATCGACGAGGCGACGCTGGGCGGCGTCATCACGGCGCTGGTCGACTGCGGCTTCGTCCTGATCGACCTCGAGACCGCGGGCGCCGGCTACGTCTCCACCACGACCACCACCACGACCGACACCGGCGTGGACGCGGCGACCACGGTGTCGGCCGGCCACCAGCTCCGCTTCGAGGAGCCCGAGACGCAGGCCCGGGTGACCGTGGCGCTGCAGCACCTCACCCCCGACGTGGCGTCGGCCAAGGTCGTCGGCCACCGCGCCACCGCCGTGATCGGCTACGGCCGGCGGGTCAAGGAGTTCCAGAAGGTGGGTCAGGCGATCCGCCAAGAGGTGCAGAGCTCCATGATCGTGTCGCCCGAGCCCGGCACCATGAGCTTCGACACCGACCTGTCGTCCGGCTACGTGTACGCCCAGATCGACCTGCTGCTCGAGCTCGAGCGCTACGTGTCCGAGGACCTGTCCGTCGACCACGACCTGTTGCGACGGCACCTCGCGTCGGTCGTCTACACCATGAAGACCTTCGTCCAGACGCGCTTCGGGAGCTGACCATGGGCATCTTCAACTCGATGGCGAACTACGCCCACAAGTCCGAGCTCCGGGAGTCCAAGGACGAGATCGTCTGCGG
>JAEZAI010000282.1 GCA_023427825.1 Actinomycetes bacterium | reverse complement strand
ATCGGGAACAGAGCCGGCTGGCGGCGGGTCAGGACGCGGGGCGGGATGCCGGCAGCCCGTCCGCGACGTCGAGCTCGTAGTCGCCCAGGCGGGCGAACGCCCTGACGCGGAACAGGTCCCGCACCAGCCGGGCGGCGTCGCGGACGACGTGGACCGTCGACCGGCTCGAGTTCACGACCTGCACGGGCACCTCGGTCAGCGTCAGCCGGTACCGCTCGACCAGGTGGAACACCTCCACGTCGAACGCGAACCCGTCGATCCGGGTCCGGGAGAACACCAGCCGTGCCACGTCGGAGCGCATGGCCTTGAGCCCGCACTGCGTGTCCCGGTAGCGCCCCAGCAGCACCAGCCCGGTGAACACGTTGACGACCCGGCCGCCCACCTCGCGGAGCCGTCCGGCGCGGACGACCGTCATCGTCCCCTCGTGCTGGCGGCTGCCGACGGCGACGTCCCATCCGTCCTCGATCGCCGCGAGGACGCCCAGCAGCTGCTCGGGTGGGTACGAGAGGTCGGCGTCGGTGAACGCCACCGTTCGCCCGCCGGCGGCGAGCATCCCCGCACGCACCGCTGCACCTTTGCCGCGGTTGGGCGACTGGCGCAGCACCAGGTCCGCGCCGGCGGCCTCGGCGCGGTCGGCGGTCGCGTCGTCGGAGCCGTCGTCCACGACGACGATCTGCAGGTCCCCCGGACCGAGCGCGTCCGCGAGCTCGCCGCGCACCCGCTCGATCGTGTCGCCGATGCGGTCGGCCTCCCGGTACGCCGGGATGACCACGGTGAGCCGGTACCGGCCGGCGGGCGCGGGCCGGTGGGCGGGCACGCGCTGGTCGTCGCGCACGGTGTCGTACATGAACCGGCGGTAGTTGGCCGTGCGGAACAGGAACGCCACCAGCAGCGCCGGGAGCTTGATCACGAGCAGCGCCCAGCCACGGCGCGGGTCGAGCGCCAGGTCGAGGAGCGTCACGACCGCCACGTCGATGCCGAGCGCGAGCACCGAGGACACGACGTACGGGCCCGGCCGGCGGTACCACCTGACCCGGGGGTCGCCCGGGAACGTGACCGTCCCGTGCAGCAGCCAGGACACCAACGTGGCGGTCGCGACCGCGACGGCGTCCGCCACCGGGACCGGCCACCCGACCTCCTGGCGGAGCACCAGGAACAGGCCGACGTCGACGACCGTGGACAGCGCGCCGACGAGCAGGAAGCGCCGGAAGAGGTTCACGCCTGACTACCCCGGCGGGATCGGCCGGTCCGCGTCGTCGGGATCGTCGTCGTCGGGATCGACCTCGCCGGACCCGAGCTCGGGCGCGGCGGTCCCGCGGTCACCGTCCTCGGGCTCGGCCGCCTCGACGTCCGCGAGATCGTCTGCCTCGCCGTCGACCGGCTCGTCATCGGCCGGCTCGTCATCGACCAGCGTGTCATCGGCGACGTCGCCATCGTCGATCTCGCGCTCCCGGTCACGGCGGTCGACGCCATGGGCCCACGACAGCGCCTGGAAGGGCCGCAGCGCCCCGACCCGCTCGATGAGCCGGCTGCTGCGGGAACGCTGGTCCCACAGCGCCAGCAGGGCCACGAGCACCAGCCCGATGATCGTGAGCAGCCATCCGAGCCGGTCGATGTTGGTGGTGCCGTAGCTCACGGTGACGTGACGCTCGGTGGGGACCACGACCATGAACTTGGGGCTGACCCGGTACGGACCCTCGGCGCCATCCGCCGTGAAGTTGGGGAAGAACGACGTCTTGACGAGCACCGGCGTGCCGGGCTCGGACACGTCGAACGACACGGAGTCGCCGTCGGAGCGGATGTCCGAGACCTGGACCTCGGGGACCTCCTCGCACGGGGGGCTCGTGTCGGTGGGCGCCACGCGGGGCCAGTCGGACGGTCCGGACGTGGCCAGCGGCACGTCCCAGCGGCTCGGGTCCTGGTACCAGGTGACGGCCGGACCGGGCAGCTTGGCGCCGACCTCCTGGCCGAGCGCCGGCACCGCGCGCTCCTTGGCGTACACCCAGCCGTCGATGTGGTCGTCGGTGTCCTCGAGCACCGCCGGACGGCACGTCAGCGGCGTGACCAGCTGGGAGTCCGCGACCTCGAAGATGACCCACTGGTGCTGCGCACCGTCGGACGTGGGCGCCGGGGTGACCGTCCGGAGCTCGGTGAGGCGGTCGTCGGCCCGTGCCGCGGCGATCGCCTGGTCCGAGGTCGCCATGTAGTACTTGACGCCCATCATCTGCAGGTGCGAGATGCCGAGCTCCATGTCGAGACCCGAGTAGGGCATGTCGCGCTGCGCCCGTGACGGTTGCGCCGAGAGCTCCGACTGGTTGAGGAAATGGAACGGCGTGGTGGACGACGCCTCGAAGTAGAGGCCCTCCATGGAGCCGATGCAGCCGTCGGTGAAGTACGGCAGCAGCATGAGCGCCATCGGGGTGCCGAACCGGGACAGCGTGGGCTCGTACTCCCACATCGCCCGCCCGCAGCCGTGCTCCTCGCCGACCTGGGCCATGGCGTCGACGACGCCGCGGAACTCGGGGTACGCGTCGCGACCCTCGAGGCCCTCGTAGTTGTACTTGGCCCATCCGGCGGAGACGTTCTGCTCGTGCCACTTCAGCCCGAGCCAGTTGTAGGTGGTGACGCCGCTCGCGTCGGTGGTGACCACCCCGCCCGGCAGGATCCGCAGCGCGCCGCCCAGGACGACGCCGACGACCGCGACGACGACCGCGGTGCCGATGATGCCGACGAGGACCGGTTCCTCCCGTCGCCTCGCGAGCTCTGCGACCACGAGCGCGATCGAGCGGATCACGAGCGCCACCGCGACCGCCGCCAGCAGGTAGATGGCCAGGTAGTAGAAGGGCAGGATCCGGGCGTTCCAGAGGCGCCACTGCGGGGCGTAGCGGAACGTCCACGCCATCGCGAGCACGACGAGGGCCAGGTACCAGCCGATGCGCTGGCGGTGCACGATCGACAGCAGCACACCGAGCGCCGCGAGCGCGAACACGACGTTGCGGTACGGCATGTCGAACTGGGCCTGCTGGGGCCACAGGTACTCGGCGTACTTCGTGTACTTCTCCCAGCCCATGTCGTTCATGAACGCGCTGTTCAGGAAGAACGGGACGAACCAGAAGCAGGCGAGCAGGCCGCCGACGGGCAGTGAGATCGACGAAAACGTCAGGGCCCGCAGGTCGAGCCCGACGAACAGCAGGACCACGACGACGGTGACGACGAGCGGGAAGTACTCCTGGCGGAACGTCAGCGTCAGCAGCGTGACCACGACCAGGCCGGCTGCGATGCCCCGGGCCACCGGGAACGAGTCCCACCACGGGATCCGGTCCTCGCGCCGGGTGAGCAGGAAGATCACGGTCGCCACCGCGGCGAACATGGCCGGGATGATGTGGCAGAGGATGACGAGTCCGAACAGCGTGGCGGCGAGCGCCATGTCCCGGCCGGTCCGAACCCCCCGGACCAGGACGGCCAGGTAGAGCACGCACAGCGTCAGCGAGATCGAGAACGCGAACTCGCCCGCCATCGTCGAGGTGACGTTCCCGCCGAGGATCGTGTAGCCGGTCTCGTACAGGAAGGCGGCCGCGCCGACCGCCACCAGGGCGGGCCCGGGGAACGGCATCTTGAACGACCGCGCCAGCGCGTACGCCGCGATCGGCAGGGTGACCAGCCCCGAGACCGTGACCAGCTTGAAGGCGATCTCGTACGGCACCGGCACGCTGAGGAACGCCAGGACGCCGATCACGATCCAAAGGAACGTGCGCAGGACCGGCTGCGTCACGCGGTGGTACACGAACCAGCCGGCGAACGCGAGGGCCGCCAGCAGGAACGGGCTCAGCCACACCGGCGGGCCGACGTTGATCATCACGATCAGCAACGACGGGATGACCATGTAGAAGACGTAGGCCGGGAAGCCGGCGTACCAGTCGGGCGTCCACCCCGTGAGCCGCAGGTGCGGCAGGAGCTCGTCGCGCAGGTAGGCCGGGCCCCACACGTGAGCGCCCATGTCGCCGCCGGTCGGCGTGTTCGTGCTGAAGATCCCGCCCGGGCTCAGCGACACGAAGATGAAGAGACAGGTCAGCCCGACGACCACCCACGAGACGAGCTCGGCCCAGCTGCGGCCCGTGTGCTCGAGGTCGTCGACCTCGACCAGCGGTTCGCCGGGGTCCCGCTCGCCGGGGAGGACCGTGCCCTCGAGCACGAACCCGACCGCGGCGGGCTGATCGGTCTCGCCGGCGGGGTCGGCAGCGGGGTCGACGGTGGGGGCGACGCCGGCATCGTCGGCGACGCCCACGGACGCGACGTCGGGGACGGTGCCGTCCGCGTCGGGGCGCTCGGAACGGTCGGGATCCCCGCCCGGCCCATCCGAGGGCGCGTCGGAGCTCGGCGGTGGGCTCAGATCCATGCGGGCCTCATCGTGGCAGATCGCCACCGCTGCGGCGGGTCACGACGGCGTTCCGGCGCGCGACGCCGTGCGGACGTTCAGCTGCCCCGCGGTGCAGCGGCATCGCTGCAGGAGGCCGCAGCGTCAGGACGCCGCACCGTCAGGACGACCCGGCGTCACGACGCGAGCGTCAGGACTCGGGCGTCAGGACGCGGGCGTCAGCGCGCGGGCTTCAGGAGGAGAGCGACCGGCGGTAGCGGGTCGGCACGGAGCTCAGGTCGGTCAGCACGCCGTCCAGCTCGATGTGCTCCCCGTCGCGGTGCCAGCTCCGCGCGTCGCAGTTCGAGCACGACCTCATC
>JAEZAI010000073.1 GCA_023427825.1 Actinomycetes bacterium | reverse complement strand
CCGTGACCCCCTGCGTGTACTGGCCCGCCGCCTGGACCGCCGGGCTCCCGCCATCGGTGCGGTCGGGCGCGGCGCCGCCGGTGACCTTCACGTCGGAGTCGAAGCGGGCGGGGCGATCCTTGCTCTGCACCACCAGGTTGGGGTTCGGCAGGGTGCCCTCGGACGGTCGCGGCACGTTGCCGGCGTATGGCGTGGTGCCGACGATCTCCACGTCGGGCCCGTCGAGCGGGGCGTCGCCGTTGTCGGCGACGCCGAGCGGCGTGCAGCGGACCTCGACCTCGGGACTGACCGACGACGCCATCACGGTGCGGGTCTCGGGGAGCTCGCATACCTCGCCGTCGCGGGCGCTGATGGCGGAGATCTGCGCCTCGAGCGCCCCGTCGGCCGCACGCGACTCCTTGGCGACCTGCGCCTCCATCTTGGCGACCTTGGCCGACGTCAACGCCAGGCCCAGGAGCGCGATGACGAGCACCGACGTCAGCCCGATGATGCCGAGCACGTAGAGGAGGAGATAGCCGCCCTCGTCGTTCGCGGCCCGGCGTCGGGCGTTGCGGATGGAGGCCAGCACCGCGTTCACGGCGTCTCCTCCACCGTGACGGGCAGGACGACGCTGGCCAGGGCGCCGTTGTTGTCGGTCGCGGTGAAGGTGACCTGGTAGGTGCCGGGAGCCGCGTACGTGTGCGACACATTGCCGGCGGGCTCGTCGCTCTGGCCGCCGTCGCCGAAGTCCCAATGGGTGGCGACGACCGCGCCGTCGGGGTCGGACGCCGTCGAGGAGAACATGACCACCCGGGCGGGGAACGAGCCGCTCTGACCGGGCGACACCAGGGAGAGCGCCGGCATGGCGTTCACGCGGAACGGCACCCGCGGACCGGCCACGCCGTCGGTGATGCGGACGATGTCGTAGTCGCCGGCCTCGGCGTAGGAGAACGTCAGCGTCCAGGAGTTCACGTTGGACGTGGAGTTGACCGGCGATGCCGCTCCCCGGAGGTACAGCTGCCACGAGTTCGACGTGCCCAGCGGCTCGGTCGCCGTGAACGTCACGGACACGCCGCCACCCGGCGGTGCGGCGTTGACGACGCCGGCCAGATCGGGCGCCGGCTGGATCTCCACGCCGCCGCCGCCGGGTCCACCCGGTCCGCCGGTTCCGCCGCCGACGTCGCACTGGATCGCGACCTGCTGGGCCTTGCCCCGTCCGTCCGACGCGCTGATCTGCAGGGTCTGCTCGCCGGTGAGCCCGGCCGGGACGTTCCAGATGGGAGTGGCGCCCTGCAGGGTCGTGCCCGCGGCGTCGGTCCAGGTGATGTCCAGGGGGTCGCCGTCGGGGTCGGTGACCGACGTGGACAGCTGGTAGCGGCGATCGCCGGCCGGGGTGCACGAGCTGGCGCCGATGACCGGCGCCCGGTTGACCACGTCCACCCACACCGAGCCGGCGTTCTCGTTGCCGAAGGGATCGCGCACGCGCAGGGTCACCTGGCCGGAACTGGGGAGCCGGAAGGTGATCTCCTGGTCGGTCAACGCACCGGTGTAGGTGGCGTTCGACGGGAGGTCCCAGGTGACCTCCAAGGTGTCGCCGTCGGGATCGGTCGAGGTGTTCTTGACGGTGAACACCGTGTCCGCGTCGCCGCGCGTGCCGGGCGTGATGTCGAAGCGGGGGTCCGGCGGGTTGGAGGTGGACGTGCCCGTGCCCGCCCCGTTGGTGCGACGGGTGCCGCTCACGGTGATCGGAGCGCGGATGCGCCCGTCGGACCAGGGGCGGACGGTGATGGACGTGCGGATCGCGTCGGGGGCGTCGCACTGCACCTGCTGGGACGCCGGGTTGAAGCAGCCGGTGGTGACCGAGGCGCGGTCGATCGATCCGATGAGCTTGTTGCCCGACTCGTACGACCCGTCGGCCTTGCACACGTGTCGGTGCAGCTTCGCCGGCGTGTCGCTGCCCACGACCACGTACACCACGCTCTTGGACTCGTTCCCTGACTGCATGAGCCGCAGCACGGGGGTGCCGGCGCTCGCGCTGGGAACTCCCGTGCAGTCCAGGGCCTCGCCGGGCGCATCGATCGTGGAGCGGTTGACGACGGCACGGGCGGCCGCGACGTCGCGCAGGAAGTAGATGTTGAGCAGACCCGTGGCGCTGGCGCGGCCGAGCTCGTCCCGGCTGACGATGTTCGCCTTGATCGTCCCGTACGCCCACGCCCCGAGCGGCACCATCAGGATCGATGCGATGGCCAACGCCAGGAGGATCTCCATGAGCGTGATGCCCGCCTGTCCGCGCCGCGACCTCATGGTGTGGCCCCCGACGACGCGGGATTGCGCTTGACCACCTCGGCGGAGCGGTTCCCGACCGTCACGGTGATGCGCTGCGCGACGTCGGTCCCGGCCGGCGGGCAGGCGCCGACGAACTCCGTGCCGCCGCTGTCAGCCCGCAGGTAGCGCACGGCGGTGACGCTGGCGTTCGGCACCTCGGGCACCGCGTAGTTCGCGGGCGCGGCGCACTCCACGTACGCCTTGGCCTTGACCGCCTCCGTGGCGTCGGTGAGCTTCGCCTCGGCACGCTGCGTCTCGGAGACCACCCGTGTCGCTCGCACGGCGGTGAGGATCCCGGCGGCGATGCCCAGGATCACGACCGTCACGAGCATCAACGCCGCCAGCGACTCCGTGAGGGAGAATCCCGACTGAGACCGGGCGCGACCGTGTGCCAGCCCATGCGCGGTTGAGTTGGCGTCCACGCCCGGGCATCGCGCACCCAGGCGTCGGTTGTGGCACGGCACGATGCTCCCTCGACCCGCCCATCTGCCCCGGAATGCAGCGGTCCATGCGGAATCGATCGTTCTGAGCGCCCCCGCACGGCATCGAAAGCCTGACCGCGGCACCTGCAAGGTGTCAACGGCGCCCGGAATCCCGCGCTGATCGGTCGTTCAGGCGAACGTGGTTCAGTAAATGTTCCCGCGAGCAGCTCCGACCCTTCCGGAAAGCGATCTCCTGCCCGTAGCCTTCATCTCATGCTGCGCGCCGCACGGCTCTTGAGCCTGTTGGGAGGGGCGGCGGCGGTCCTGGCGCTCAGCAAGGTCCACGCCGCCTACGTCGCGACGCCTGCGTACGACTT